>NZ_JAFCXE010000026.1:0-95118 GCF_049897905.1 Pararhizobium sp. PWRC1-1
CCAAGAATTTCAACCCGCATCGCAATCCCCGCATAAGACACGTCGCTAACGACGTCGCTAAACACGTGTCTTAGGCCATCAAGGCGCTATGCGGCAGGCGGTGCCAATCGGGCGGTTACCGTTGACTCGAATCGGGCGGTTTGTTTTTTAAATTCTTGCCGGTTTCGTGCCTCTATAAGGGGCTTTGAGGCCCCCGAATCGCAGTCGACTTCGAGCAATTTCGTACAATTTCGCATGTTTCGAGCTGACGAAGTGATGGATCATCGTCAGAAACGGACGCACGACAGGCCCTTCGATAATGTTTTTTCAGCGCCTGCTCTCCTCGGACTGCCGCCCGGCAGAACCGTTTAGATCGGAGTGCCACCCGCTCTGCTTGTGGTCGACTGCCCGTCTCGAAAGCGGTCGCGGAAGATGATGCCGGCCCAGTACCTTGTCAGAGCTTCGAGGCCACGCTTGGAACCTGCGACGAAGATCGTGGGTTTAGAAAGGATTCGTTGGTAGTAGCAGCCTTGCCAATTTCTGTGGCCAGCACCGCCCAATCCTTCAACCCACACATAGGATTCGACGCGTTCCTTGATGGTCTGCTGCGGATGTCACGCGCCTCATTACGCGGTGTCGGACTGCTCCATACGATACGGAAAACGTTGCTCTCCAAAAGGCTTCTGTCCGTCCTGCCTTAACGAGCCCAAAGGATTCGCTCTTGTCGTGACATGTTCACTAAGTTCGACCTTTTCCGCGCCCGCCCCACGTAATTCAACCGGGGACCGCCTATCCGGAAGCAGAGAAATTCGGATTGACCTTTTTGGAATCCCAATCAGACCGTCGGGAAGCTGCTGCGGCGGCGGCAACTACCCTTATCGTAGTTTGGTCGACGTCCGGAAGAGGGAAATGATGTGCAAACGCTATGCGTGTGCCGAAGATTTTTAGGGACGGTAGCAAGAGAAGTGGGGACACTTGCCTTTCAGGGGCGCCCGTTTAATAATTATAGGGCGAGGCAGTGGTGGTCTGAAAGCCAATGCCCTCGACCCAAACGAGAAACGGACCGTGGTCGAAACACGGTCCGGATCTAAGATCTCCCGCCTCGGAACAGAACCCGGCGGAGCATAGCTCGCACCAGAAGGAATACGAGCAATGAAAAAATAGCGCGTCCTCTTTTCTTGATCAAGCGAAATGTCGTCCTAACCCGCTTGGACGCACGTTTTTTTGCTGTCTGGAAGTGTCCTGAGTGTTGCGTTGGCTTTTTCGGGCACCAAACGGGTGTGATCCTGCGGGAAACGCATCGGTTGGCACACATGTTCAAGGTTGCTGCCCTGAACCGATTTGGCCTTCGGTGTAGCCCAGGCTGGCTGCCGACCTCCGTCGGCGGCCAGCCCGTTCAACGGATATGGCGCTAAATGCGCCGGCTCAGGAGATACACGCTTATGCGCAATTTCACAGTCAAACCAGCAGAACTCCTCCTCCTCGAGGAGGACGGAGAGGATGAGGCGATCGAACAGGTCATGCGGCAGATATTCTGCGTGATCTCAACCCGTCCAGATCACTACTAAAGCAAGTTCGTTCTCGTGCAGTCGTGGGGCACTCTGTAGGTGCCCCACACCAATGATAGCCTCAAGGTCGCACTTCAAGCATGATCGGGACAGTATGTTTATACCGGAAGATGGATCTATTTATGGATCTCGTCGCCCGCCAACCAGTACCCTTGGTTCTGAATGTGAATGAAGTCAGGGTTCTCCCATAATGTGCGGCCGATGAATCTGGCCGGATTGGCCACGTCGAGCACAAACCCACTACGTTGCATCAACGAGAGGAGATCGCGACGATCGAGGGGACGGCCGGCGTTGTGGAGGAATTCCTTGCAGCGTGTCACGACCTCAAAGGTCTTGCTTCCTCGGTGGAAACGCTTTTGCTCGCGCGAAGCTTTCCCGCCTTCGAGTGGACCGGCGGAAGTATGCAGTAGTTCTTGCAACAACACTTTTGCCGCTTCCGCTTTCTTAAGCTGGGCGTCGATTGCGCGGCGGGTTTGGCGAAGGTGCTCAATCTCGGCACTTACAAGGCGATGCGCTTCCGCGAACGAAGGTCCAGCTTTGGGTTCGAATTTTTCCGCGTTCAGATTCATGTTCATAAATTCCATTCCGTATTTCAGTCCTGGTCCGACTCAGGGTAAGTCTTCCTACGTAAGTTGAACCCGGAGTTCTCAAGCCTCGAGAGGACTGCGATTGCGACGCCAACAGTTTATTAGCACGAAGTTCCTGTAGCTTGTAGCCGCGAGTAAAAAGCAACCCACAACGCGAGGGGAATCCTTCGCATGCTAGCCGTTGCCTGCAAATTCAAATTTTATTTTCTAAAGACTGGATCGCACTTTTCGAGCCGGGAAGGGGTTTGTGTTGTCTATGGCGGCGCCCATTCTGGACTGCTTGGGACATCTGAACTGTCTGCCTAACGCCTTTCAAGCGGAGGTTCGAACTAGGGCCGCGTGGGGCGGCATTCAAACGACACACATGGAGCGGGCCATTTTCTGAGCCTCATCAACAAAATCAGGAACGCCGTATGGCGAGGCAGCCCTCGCCCGCGGAATGTGAGAAGGAAACCAGGTTGATGTCCGTCATTTTAAACACCGGCACGGCCCGCATCTTGGGGTACACGAAACCGATCGCGAGGATACTCACGTCGACCGACGGCGGACCCGTCCGACGCATCATCGATGGCCGAAAGACCGTCTACACGGGTTTTTTTATTTCCGTGAAGGCTAACTTTGGGCAAATGCCGTGGGAGAGCCGGGGTGCAGAGAAATCGGCGATGATACTGGCCGAGGGGTCTAGCCGCGTGGTCTCGCTACTAGCCCAACCTCATCGCCTTGAAATGTTTGTGGCTCAACAGAAGAAACCGCTGATCTACTTCCCGGACCTCCAGCTCAGAGCGCATCCGTCATTCGTCGAGGATCTTGACAGAGAGGTTCCGTTTTCCGTCGCGGCTCTCGCTCCCTCCTTCGATGAGCCCGATGAGAACTTCAAGACGGTAATCTTAGAAATGAAAAGTGAACGTGATCGACGCCAGCATACTCCGAGGTACCAGGCAAAAATTGAGTTGGCGAAGGAGGTGTACGAACGGTTGGGCTATGTGTTTAGGACTATCCAGAGGGAAGAGGAGATATTCCAGTTTCAACTGCGGATCGCAGCAAGCGTGGTTTCGTGGAGGCACACCGCCGTCAACCAGTTGGATGTCTGGACGGTCCAGAAGATACTTCGATCCGGCGCTCGACCCGCGCAATCGGTGGTAGAGGCAATTGGGGGCGGCCCGTTCGGCTGGGCAAAACTTCGCGCGATGCACGTGAGGCGCATCCTCGAGCTTGATCTGACTGATCAAGTTGCGCCGACTACCGACGTTCGGTTGCTGCTGAACAATTCGCTTCATGTTTCCGTAGCATCGTGAGGCCCGCAATGACCTTGAAACTCAATCGAGGCGAGCGCTTCCGTATTCCTTTCGAAAACAGGACGCGAGACTATACCTTCGTCAAGCAGGTCGCGGGCGGGCCGCTGATTTTTGTCGATGACATTACGGGAAAGCCGAAAGACTTCGATCAGCGCAAGTTGGCCCAGATGATCGCGGAGCGCGTGGCTGTCTCAATTCCGTCGTCAAACTGGGTGGAGCGTATCAACATCTACGCGCTTATGGATGCGACTGTCTCCGACACGACACTTGAAACCCGAAAGAAGATCATGGAGGCGCAGGCGAAAGTCGCAGAAGCGGCGATGCTGCTCTTCTACACTATCCGCATCGACGCTGCCGGCGGAATAATTTCCATATCCCAGGACGGACTCGACGATTTCATTGGAGTTAACTACCGAGCGGCGTGTCGGTCAGGCCACCTCCACAAACCTTCCGCTTCAGCCCTTTATCGGGCGTTGCAAAAGGGTGTTCCGCATCAGCGCTGTTTGTCGGATCTGATAAGTAAGCGAGGCGCGCATAGCAAGCGAAGGTGGAACGACCCTTGGGTCGAGGAACGGCTCCAGAGGGCGGTCGATCATTTCTATAGCGAAGGCAACCCTAAACCGCCGCAACTACATGAAGTCGTAACTTCGTTCCTCGCCGAAGCTATATTTGAAGACAAGGCTCGGCAATTGAATGGGGGAGCTGCCCTCAAATATCCAAAGAAAACCGCCGTTGAAAACTACATCCGTCTTCACGAAACTCAGGAACGGCTCGCTCGGCGAGATCCGATGGCCGCGCTTCGAAAGTACAACGGGAAGGCAGCGGGTGCGACTGCCGAGTTTCCGCTGGAGAAGGTTCAGGTAGACCAAACGCAGATCGACGAGTGGATCAACATCTACGACGAAGACGGCAACATCGAAAGCAAAAAGCGGCCTTGGCTAGTTTCCATCATCGATGTGTACTCACGCATGATCCTCGCAGCCATTCTGACATTCGATCAACCATCCACCTATACCGTCCAGTTGGCCCTCAAGCAGATGCTGAGACCCAAGCACTGGCTTGTAGATAGGTATGGACAAAAGAAGGGCGCCACGGACGGCTGCGGTCAACCGAAGGGGATCACGTTCGATAACGGTGTAGAAAACGTAGGTGTGTCCATGCGGACACTCCTTGGAGACACCGGGATTGACATCGAAATCGCTCCTACAGGCACACCTCAAGCCAAGGCGATCGTCGAACGGGCCTTTCATACGTACAATCAGGGCCTTTGGCACAGCGCTCCAGGCGGGATCCCGTACAAGCCGCATGCGATTTCCGCTCGACGGCTCAAGCCTGCGGAGAAAGCTCAATGGGCTCTCGATTTCGCAACCGGTGTGATGTGGCACTTTATCGTGAATGTCTACCACATGAGACGCAACCGCACCCTCGAGGGCATCCCCGCGAGACTATGGAACGAGAAAATAAACCATGAAATGGTGGGAAGAGCGGTCTCCAAACGCCTTGATCTCGTCGACGTCCTGTGCGGTACGCGCAGGTCGCTCAAGATAGACGGTGCGGGTGTTTTATATGATGGTCACACGTTTCACCACTCCAAGGTGACCCAGGATTTCCTTAAAAGTACGCTCCCAAAAGGCAGAAAGTCAAAGAGCGGCAAACTTGAGATCCAGGTGATTGTCTATCCACACGATTGCTCTTTCATAACCATCGTCGATCCGGTGCTTAACCGTTTCGTCCGATTGCCGAACTCCAAGCCCAGGTTCGCCGAAGGACTTAGTTATGCCGAAGCAAAGTCGATAAGAGCGACCGACCTGAAGCTCGACAGGGACTACGTTAGCGAAGAGGAATTGATCCTTGCAAAGTATGAGTACTTCAAGCGGCTTGAGAATGCGCGGGCACAGGAAAGGGCCGAGCGGGCTCTCCGTCAAGCCAAGAAGGCGCGGCGCCAAATTATAAACGAGGAACTCGTCGTTTGGAGCTTAGTCGACGGCGATCACATCGAGTTCGGCAGCGTCGCGCCGACGGTGCGGGGGGACGCCCCGTACGACGTTCCTCAGGAGATGCCAGCCATGGCGCGTAAATCGGCGCCGAAACCCCATAAAGATGCGCCCCGAGGCGCTGCCAAGGCCCGTGAGACGCGCGCGGCCAGCAAGCTGATCAAGGAGTTGCGGGAGGCCATAACCGGGCCTGTCGGGGCAAAAAAAATTCCTATTGCCGGCCCTGCGCCATCCGACGGTTCCAAGGCCTTCGCCTTGGGTCCTATCCTGAATAATCCCGCAGGTTTTCTAAGTGAACTCGCGGCAGACCTCGATTGAACCGTAACGAACTGTAAAGGCGACGCCGATGGTGACCCAAACTTTGGTAGCTTGTGACGATCTGTATGCAGTGTTCAAACGAATGCGAATCAAACATCCGTACCACGAGGCTGCGGTTGCGAGTTTCGAAAAGGTTCGAAGGCGGAAGATCTCGGCCCCTGATGCCGAACAAACTGCGATCAGCCTTTTCGCAGGGTCACAGTCGGGCAAGACGACGACCGTGGAGTGGTACATTGCAGAAATCATCGTTCCCGAATGGCGCAAGCTTCGGCCCTACCACGACGACGCCCCGGTGGAGCTTCTGTCCCGACTTCAGACGATCGCGCTCCATGTCGAACTAAGCGGTGAGACGACCATGAGTGGACTCATGTCCGATTTTCTGGAAGCCCTACGAGATCCCGATCCACACGGGGGGACCATAAAGCAGCGTCGATATCGCGTCGAAAAGGCGCTGCGTGACCGTGGCTACCAGATCATTTTCCTAGATGAAACACAGCATATCAGGACACAAACGAACGCAGGTCCGACCACTCGAAAGGACGATGCGACCGCCGTGCAGAATACTTTGAAAAGGTGGGTAAAACGAGTACCCATCGTGTTCGTCGGAACCCCGCATGCCGAAAATGTGGTCTTCGAGCATCAGGTATATACAAGGTCGGACCCCCCCATAAAATTCGGTCCGCTGCACTTCAGCAAAGAGGATGACGTGAAGATTTTCAACGATTTTTGCGGCCGCTTGGCCCTTAAGATCGTCCAGCATGGAATCTTGGAGAGGCCACCTGAGATCCTTGTATCAAGCGATGTCCCGCTTTGCCTCAACATTGCATCAAAAGGACGCCTTGGTCTTGTTACGGTGATCGTTCGCATGGCGCTCGAACTGGCGATCGGCAAGGGACTGCGAGAACTAAGACGAGAACACCTCGAAAAAGCCGTCAAGGATTTTTCATTGAGAATAGGCATCTGCTCTTACAACCCCTTCACGGACGGCCCGACTTTCATTCCAACCGTAGAGGAGTTCGCCCATGACGACAGCATCGAGCACTGATGAATTTGAGCAAAACTATTTCATTCGGCGAGATCAGTCCGTCGGACGCTCGTACCGGCTTGCGATTACTCCATATCCGGGAGAATGCCTCGTAGATATCATGATCAGGGCGGCGTGCGAGAATGGGTTCCCTCCGTCAATGTCCTGCAGGATGATTGATGTTCCACAACTCACCCTAAACGGACCGACCCGCAACAGATATGATATCACGCCTGAAGCACTAACGACGCTTCTTGGAAATCGCGGTGGACCAGATGAAGTTCGTCATCTTCTCCATAACGACCTGCCTCCGCGCAAGCATCTCAGACCATTCTTCGACACCTGGATCGACGAAAAAGCCTTCATGGCTGCGCGCCGGGTTTCGCCTCGGGCATTGAGGAAGGCTCCATATCTTCGAGCTATGTGGCGTATTTTTCCCGTGGGGTTCGACCCGGATACGAAGGAAATGCTAATTTCGCATTGTCCGGTCTGCACTCGACGTTTGGCCGCAACATTTATGGGCGACGTTTGGTGCTGCGACCGTTGTTCGCACATTTCCGAAGAGGGAGAACTGCGAGCCGTTGACTTGAGGGAACACGATCAATGTCTCGTGGGTGAGGATCTTTGGAAGGATCTGGATTTCGTCACAAGCATGATAGACCCCACAGCGATGGAGCTCCGACGAAAGGAGAGATCTCGCATGCACAAAGACTTCGATGATCTAAGTAATGGCGAGATTTTTGAAGTCATATATGCGATTGCAAGATCATTGCCTGGAAGCTTGGCGCCTGCCAGAAATATTCCTCCAGAAAATCTGGCACTCGCTGGCGCTATTGTCCGCGGGTGGCCGGAAACGGTCGAAGCACATTTCGCAAATGGTAGAGATTCAGGTCGAACAACTGACTGGGAATACAAGGGTATTATCCACAACAGCCGACTTAACGCCGGCATCCGTGCTCGGATCCAGCAGATTTGCCGAGCTTCGTACGTCCGAATGGCCCTCAAGTCGCCACCTGAGACGAATCCAAGCACATCTGAGTATCGGCTGGTGAGAAACTGGATTTCCCGAGGAGCATTAGAGACAAGTTCGAAAATTAACGTCGAAGCTATCTTGGTTCGGTCGCGTCCCGATGTTCGCACGGTCGCAGAGAAAATAGGGATATCAATCCCAACATTCTTCTCGATGTCCGACGGTACGTTTTTCCCACTGCAGCCCGCTAGCGACCGAGCAAGGTCGGACTTACCGCATTACACGGACCGCTTAGTCCGCTTCATAGGTATGAATGCACAAAACTCACCGGTTCCCAAACACGCGATCCGTTTGCCCCGTGCCGTTTCCTCCTTGTACCTTAGAGCTGATGACCCTTGGAATGAAATCGTGAGCGCGATGCTTTCAGGCCGAATTCGGTACTGGATAACCGATCGCTGGGGATCTTCATTGCTAGAGAAAGTCTATGTCGAAGACATGGCGGAGGTTCACGCGACGCTATCGGGTATTCCCAGAAGAGTTGACCCTGTGCAAACAATTCCACTTTCCAGACGCGAGGTTGGAAGTAAAATTCGGCTTTATGACACTGGATTTTCCGCGGTTCTCAGAGCAGGGCTTATTTCGCCGCCGTTTAACGCCGAGATGATCGCCAAATTCCTTGGCGACTTTGAGCCAAGTAATCTCTTTACGGTTCGATATCTCCCTGGCAAACAACGCATGCTGATGCCCGATGTGATCCATTCACTCACGAAATCCGGCATTAAATCGGTCACGCTAAGCTATAGTGGAACTATCTCCGTTTGGTCTCGAGCTGCAATCGAAGGCCATTTTGGTTCAGATTTGATGCCGTGTATTCGGTAATCTTACTGCTCTTCGCCAGCGTCGACAGTAAAATGCGACTAGGATTTTACCCGAAGATTCTTTTTAGAGGGGTCGAACCATTTTACTACAAGGACTTAGTAGATTCGCTTTAAGGTGGGTTCGTCAGCATCCTAGCAAATGTGACCGTTTTTGGGGGAGTTTCTAGGAGGTTTTCGCCGATTTTTGCGGAACGGTCTCGGCCGAAAAAGGCTGAGTTTCTCCTGCAGTCTGTGCTTTCATGGTTGTCTTGACCAGATCGAGAGCTGCTTCTGGCGGTGTTCCCTTCGACATTTCGGTCTGAACGCGCCGCAGCCAGAGTTTGAGTTGCGCATCGCTAAAGATTGGGCCGGATGTCATTTGGGGTTCTCTGAATCGAATAGAAGACAAGTATGCTCATGATTTCTGCGCTGTCAAACCATGCGCTCATACGCTTAAACTCCAGGGCGTTTTTATTGCTCTACTGGCAATTTTCATTGATGATTATCCACAGTTGAATGAATCGACTAAATTAGCGCACCATGTGCCGTGGTTAATGAAGGGTGGAGGGCCCGATGAAAGCGCAGTCCCATATCGTCGATCTTCTCAGCGCAGCCAAACTTCTCGCTGACAGCCAAGCAAACATCCTGTTGAGCTACATCATCAACATGGCGATGATAGAGGCATCGACCGGAGCCGCGAATAGAAAGAATGAAGGGGAAAAGAGCGACGCAAGCGCCGCTTGATGCGGCCGCTGGGCGGCCACCACACATGCATACACCGGAACCTGATGGTTGTGGCCGATCGGCAAATTTGGAGGGCTGGTCGAAAGACCGGCCTTTGTTGTTTGAGGGCTGCTTTGTGTCATTGCCGCAACTGCTGCCCCTGCCGGGGTCTGATCACCGGCAGGGGCAATGTTAAATCAAGCACGCGTAAGCGTGCGGATCGCTCAATCCTCTTCCTGGAACACCGCTTCGCGTTTGGCCTTGACCGCCGGCAGGAAAACGACGACCAGCACGGCAAGGGCGATCAGCAGCAGGATGGCGCTGATCGGCCGGGTGATGAAGGTCGTCGCATCACCACGCGACAGGATCATCGCCCGCCTCAGGTTTTCCTCCAATAGCGGCCCGAGCACGAAACCGAGCAGAAGAGGCGCCGGTTCGCAGCGCAGCTTGACCAGCGCATACCCCGCCAGGCCGAAGAAGGCGACGGCATAGAGGTCGTAAACGTTGGAGTTGACGCTGTAGACCCCGATCGAGCAGAAGGCCATGATGATCGGGAAGAGCACGTAGTAGGGGATCGTCAAGAGCTTTACCCACAGCCCGATCAGCGGCAGGTTGAGGACGACCAGCATCAGGTTGCCGATCCACATCGAGGCGATGATGCCCCAGAACAGCGCTGGTTGCTCGACTGCGACGTTCGGGCCGGGGACGATACCTTGGATGATCATCGCACCGACCATCAGCGCCATCACCGGATTGGCGGGAATGCCGAGCGTCAACAGCGGAATGAACGAGGTCTGGGCACCCGCATTGTTGGCCGATTCGGGGCCTGCGACGCCGGCGATCGCGCCGTGGCCGAACTCCTCCGGGTGCTTGGACATGCGCTTTTCCACCGTATAGGAGGCGAAGGCCGCAAGGATGGCGCCGCCGCCGGGCAGAATGCCGAGCGCGGAGCCGATTGCGGTGCCGCGCAGCACCGGTGCGACCATCTGCTTGAAATCGTCGCGCGTCGGCAAAAGTCCGCTGACCTTGGCCATCAGCACGGTACGGGTCTTTTCACCCTCGAGATTGCGCAGGATTTCGGCGACGCCGAAGACGCCGACGGCAACGGCGACGAAATTCAACCCGTCGGCATATTCACGGATGCCGAGCGTGAAGCGCGGGGTGCCGGTGTAGATGTCGGTACCGACGAGACCCAGCAGAAGACCCAGCGCCACCATGGCCAACGCCTTGACGATCGAGCCGTGGGCAAGCGCAATCGACGAGACGAGGCCGACGATCATCAGCGAGAAATATTCGGCCGCGCCAAATTGCAGGGCAATGGCCGTCAGCGGAAGGGCGAAGATCGCCACCAGAAAGGTTGAGACCGTTCCGGCGAAAAACGACCCGAGCGCTGCGATGGAAAGTGCTGCACCGGCCCGGCCTTTGCGGGCCATCTGGTAGCCGTCGATAGCGGTGACGGCAGACGAGGATTCGCCGGGCATATTGATCAGGATGGCGGTGGTCGATCCGCCATATTGTGCCCCGTAGTAGATACCGGCAAGCATGATCAGCGAGGAGACGGGCTCCAACTGGAAGGTGATGGGCAACAGCATGGCGATGGTCGCCGTGGCGCCGATGCCGGGCAGAACCCCGATCAATGTGCCGAGCAGCACGCCGATCAGGCAAAAGAGGAGGTTTTCGGGTGAGCCGGCCGTAGAGAAGCCGAGTGCGAGATTGCTGAAAAGATCCATCGTGATGTCCTACAATCTGACCCAGGGGCCGAAGCGCTGGAAGGGCAGGCCGAGCGCGTAGCTGAACACGGCGACCGAAAAGATCGTCAGCGCTACCGACAACGCCAGCGCCGTCAGCGGCTTCATGCGCTGGGACGCAAAGCAGGCGATCAGGGCGGTAAAGAACAGCGATGGCACGAAGCCGAGGCCGCGCACGGTCAGTCCGAAGAAGATCGGCGCCGGCAGAATGAACAGCATGCCGCGCCAAGCCACAGGCCCGAGCGGTTCGCCTTCGACACGGGTCGATTGAACAATGATGATGACGCCGAGAAGCGTCAGGATGGCGGCCAGGAATAGCGGAAAATAACCCGGTCCCATTTTGAATGCCGTGCCGAGGTCAAGGCCCAGGCTTTGATAGACGAAGAAGCCGCCCAGTGCGATGAAGAGCGCGCCGCAGAGGGCGTTGGTGGTGTCGAAGGATAAGGATTTCATGATGCCTCCTTTATTTCCGCCCGGTTTTCCTCTGCCCACCATCTCATTTGCATAGCCATCGAATGATATTGGGCAGACGCCTTCCTCTTTCGGGAAAGAGGAAGGCGGAAGGGCATATGACCTATCGTGGGCGTGATCAGTCGGCGTATTGGCCGGCTGCTTCGATCACCGGCTTCCAGCGGGCGATCTCGGTCTCAAGCTTGGTCTTCAAGGCGGCCGGTGTCGCTTCGGCTTCCGAAGACGGAACCGTGCCGAGTTCGGCAAAGCGGGCAACGACGTTCGGGTCTTTCAGAGCAACCTGGAGAGCCTTCGATAGGCGTTCTGTGGCTTCTGCCGGCGTGCCCTTCGGCGCGTAGACGCCGTGCCAGATGCCGACCTGGAAGTCAGCCAAACCGCCTTCGACAGCTGTCGGGACGTCCGGCAGGACGGGGAGGCGTGCAGGCGAGGTGACTGCGTAAGCCTTGATCGTGCCGCCGAGGATCTGCTTGGTGGTGTTGGTGGTCTGGTCGCACATGATATCGACCTGGCCGCCGAGCAGATCGGTCATTGCCGGGCCGGTTCCCTTGTACGGAACGGTAACGACCGGCGTTTCGATGGCGCTCATGAACATCATGCCGCAGAGATGCGAGGCAGCGCCGATGCCGGCATTGGCAACGGTGACCGTGTCCTTATTGGCCTTGACATAGTCGATCAGGCCCTTGAGGTCCTTCGGCTCGAAATCCTTGCGGGCAACGATCGTCATCGGCACGTCGGTGACGAGACCGACATATTCGAAGGCGTTCAGGGTGTCATAGGCAAGCTTGCGATAAAGCGTGGCGCTGGTCGCCATACCGATGTGGTGGAGCAGAACCGTATAGCCATCCGGATCGGCCTGAGCCACGCGGCCCGCACCGAGCGAACCACCGGCGCCACCGACGTTCTCGACGACGATCTGCTGGCCGAGGTCCTTCGACATGGATTCGGCAACGAGGCGCGCAACCGTGTCGGTAGGTCCGCCGGCCGAGAAAGGAACGACCATGGTGATGGTGCGGTCCGGATAGGTCTGAGCGCTGGCGGAAATGGAAATAAGCGAAACGGCAGCTAGGGCCGTCATGCCAAAAATGGCTGTCAGGGTTTTCATCGAAGTCCTCCCGAATGAAATATGTTGCCAGCCGACGAAGCTCCTCCCGCGCCGATTCTGGATGCCCTATTTGTGGAGCAGGAGGGCCAAGGGGCAACCGTTCAGCGAATGGATTTGGCGAATTTCGCGAAAAGTGCAGCGCAGCATGGGTAAGATTGGGAACATACGCCGCAAAGCTTGGGTGGATTTCCACCCATTTCGCCATCAAACAGCGTAGTCGTCATCGGCGACAGATAGTTTTTTATCCAGCCCGTATTTCTGCATTTTCTCGTATAGCGTCTTTCGAGAGATGCCGAGGAGTTCATAGACGGGCCGCAGCGCGCCGCCATGGGCGGCAAGGGCGCTGGCGATGATGCCGCGTTCAAAGTCAGCGACCTTGTCTGCCAGGCGCTGTTTTTCCGGTCGCGCCTCTGCCTCATCGGGCTTCAGGTCGAGCCCAAGGACAAGCCGGTCGGCAGCGTTGCGCAACTCACGCACGTTGCCCGGCCAAGCGCGTTCGGCGATCTCGGTAATCAGGCTTGGGGGCACATCGATATCGTTGCGCACGTAACGGGCAGCAGCCTCCCGGACCAGTTGCAGGAACAGCAGCGGGATATCGGCCTTTCGTTGCGCCAGCGAGGGTACATGCAGCGTCGCTACATTCAGGCGGTAGAGAAGATCGGCGCGAAACCGGCCGGCGGCAACTTCCGCCTCGAGATTGACCTTGCTGGTGGCGACGAAGCGCACATCGAGCGGCACGATCTCATTCGAGCCCAACCGGGTAATCACCCGCTCCTGTAAGACCCTGAGGAACTTGGCCTGCAGGTCAAAGGGCAGGGAGCCGATCTCGTCGAGCAGGATGGTGCCGCCGCGGCCATGTTCGAACTTGCCGTAGCGTGGCCGCAGCGCCCCCGGAAAGGCGCCGGCCTCATGGCCGAACAGTTCGCTCTCGATCAGGTTTTCCGGCAGGGCGGCGCAGTTGATGGCGATCAGCGGCCGGTCGGCCCGGGCGCTGATATCGTGCAGCGCCCGGGCAACGACTTCCTTGCCGACGCCGGTTTCGCCGATGATCAGCGTGTCGGCGTCGGTCGCCCCGATGGCGCGCAGCCGGTAGCGCAGATCGACCATCGCCTGTGTCCGGCCGGGTAGCCTTGCCTCGATATCGTCACGCTTGCCGGCGACAGCGCGCAGCCGCCGGTTTTCGAGCACGAGGCTGCGCCGGTCGAGCGCGCGACGGGCAATGGCTGCCAGATGCTGGGCGGTAAACGGCTTTTCAAGGAAATCGTAGACACCTTCACGCATGGCCTTGACGGCCAGCTGCACGTCGCCATGGCCGGTGACGAGGATGACCGGGATTTCCGCATCAACCTCGCGGATTCGCTGCAACAGCGTCATGCCATCCATGCCGGGCATGCGGATATCGCTGATGACGACGCCGGAGAAGCTGTAGCCGATCAGTTCGAGCACGTCCTCGGCGCTGGCGTGAGTATCGACATCAAGTCCGAACAGGCCGAGCGCCTGCGCGGTGGAGCGGCGCATTTCCTCTTCGTCATCGACCAGCAGCACGCGTGCATCGCTCACTCGGCGGCCTCCTGCGCTGCCGTTGCTGCTTCCAGTTCGATACGAAACACGGCGCCGCCCTCCGGGTGGTCTGAGACGGAGAGACTGCCGCCGAAATCCTTGATGATATTGTAGGAGATCGAGAGGCCGAGACCCAGCCCCTTGCCGACGCCCTTGGTGGTGTAGAAAGGATCGAAGATTCGCTCGGTGATTGCCGCCGGCACGCCCGGTCCATGATCCCTGATCGTCAGGATAATCTTGTCGTTTTGACGTTCCGCCAAGACATGAATGCGCCGGTCGGCAAGACCTTCGATCGCATCCGCCGCGTTGGTGATGATGTTGACAAGCACCTGCTGCAGCCGCACCGACCCGGCATTGACCATCCCGGCATTGCCGGCGAGTTCGATCTGCAGGTCTGCATCGGCGGTCTTCAGGCGGGCGGAGACGATCTCCAGCGTATCGGCGATGACGGCATCGAGCGCCACTGGGCTCAGCTTCTCGTTCGGCTTGCGGGCGAAATTGCGCAGGTGACGGCTGATCGAGGCCATGCGATCGATCAACCCGGAAATACGCCGGACATTATCACGGGCCTCGGGCACCCGTTCCAGATCGATCAGCATCGCCGCGCTGTCGGCATAGGTCTTGGCGGCGGCCAGTGGCTGATTGAGTTCGTGGGAGAGGGCGGCTGACATCTGCCCAAGACCTGCGAGCTTACCCGCCTGGATCAGGTCGGCCTGGGTCTTGCGCAGCTCCAGTTCGGTCAACCGCCGTTCGGCTATCTCTTCCTCGATGCGCTCGTTGACCAGTGCAAGGTCGGCGGTGCGCTCCTCGACCCGGTGTTCCAGCTCGTTGCGTGCCTCGGTCTGCATGCGCATGCGCTCAGCAAGACGGGAGCGGCGCTGCAGGACGATGGCCAGCGCAAGACCAGCAAGGCAGAGGAAAAGCACGACGGCGATGATGGTGGTGCGCGCCTGGGCGCGAGCGGAGGCGGTGTCCATCAGCACATTCACCGTCCAGTCGGCCTCGGGCATATATTGCGACAGCACCAGATATTCCCGGCGGTCCGCGGTGGTCGTGGTCATCAGCTCGTGATCTTCAAGCCTGCTGCGAGTGATCGGCAACGGCTTCAGCTCCGCTTCGGCATAGCGCCGCGAGGCCTGCGTCCTTTGCAGGCGGGCACTGTTGAGCGGCAGGATGCTGGAATAGAGCCATTCCGGGCTGCCGGTCATGAAGACGATGCCTTCCGGGTCGGAGACGAAGATCTTGTACTCGCCGCCGCGCCAGGATGTTTCGATCGAATCGATATCGACCTTGAAGACGATGACGCCGCGGATGCGGCCATCGACGCGGATCGGCGAAGCGAAATAATAGCCGCGCTTCAGCGAGGTGGTGCCGAGCGCATAGAAACGCGACTGCCTGCCCATTGCGGCGTCCTGAAAATAGGGGCGGTAGCTGAAGTTCTGGCCAACAAAGCTCGTTTTCAGATCGTAGTTGCTGGCGGCAATGGTGTCCCCGTCGAGAGTTATGACGTAGATATCGGAGGATTCCAGCAGCCTGTTGATATGCTTGAGGTAGACATCCGCCGCATCGCGCAGGGCCTTGTTATCGGGATGGGTGATCAGTTCCTTGATGTCATCATGATCGGCGATCAGCGCCGGCAAAGGCTCATAGCGGCTGAGATGGCCGCTGAGCGCCGAGACCGCCAGGCGCAAGGCCGAGCTTGCCTGCAGCGATGCCTCGTCCATATAGCTGCGCGTCGCCAATGCTCCGCCCTGGAAAACCACGGAAAACAGCAAAAGCGGCGCAAGGCACAGGGCGGCGAGCAGGCGGTATTTCACGGTTTAAAGGCTCCTCCCTCGTTTACGGCCAGCGACGAATGCGCCACTGGTGGTGAGTTTAGAGGCCTGAGCCGGAGTTTCCAAGGGCTGTTATCTGGCGCCCCGCGCTTAACGCTGCTCCAGCGCTATGACCGTGCCATCGGAAAAAGCCAGATCCTGTTGTAGACTGGCCGGCAGATGGGAGATTTCGCGCCGGGTTGCCTTGCGCGTTTCCACGATCTTGCGGGCGTGGTGACCGCCGGTCAGCTGCTGGACGAGCGGCGCAAACATTTGGTGCATCGTGAATGCGAAGCCGCCGGCTTGCAGCCGGATGGAGGTTTTTTCAACCGGTGCCGTGTCGTGGTGCAGGGACATGGGAAGCTCCTTTCGTCACGTCTTCGATGTTTGTAACTTGACTATCGGCTTCCGTTGAGGTTCAATCAAACGAAATGAAGTGATGTTGTAATTCAGAAAATCTGATCCGTGAGGCTCCCATGAACATGATGATGCGGCATGTCCTTCCGCTCCTTGAGCTGGACATCCTGAAAACATTCGTCGCCATCGCCGAGACCGGAAATTTCACCACGGCGGCCGAGACTGTGTACCGGACGCCGTCGGCTGTCTCGATGCAGATCAAGAAACTTGAGGAAATGCTCGGCTGCGTTCTGTTCCTGCGGGACGCGCGTTCGGTATCGCTGACGCCGAAAGGCGAGGTGCTGCTCGGGTTCGCGCGACGCATGCTGGCGCTCAACAACGAGGCCGTGTCGCGTTTCCTCTTGCCGGACATGAATGGTGTCGTCCGTGTCGGCGCACCCGAGGATATCGGGGAGCGCATCCTGCCTGAAGTGCTGAAGCGGTTTTCCGAATCCTACCCGAATGTCACGGTCGATGTGACCATCGGCAACAGCAGCGTCATGCGCAAGCGTGTGGAAGAACATCGGATGGACATCGCCATCTTTAACAGTCTGGCCGGTGAAAACACCGGCGGCGGCGAAATCCTGGTCTCTGAGAAACTCGTCTGGGCCGGCATAAAATGTGGAACGGCGCATACGCGCGAACCGTTGCCGATCTCGATGTGGGAAGATGGCTGCGTCTGGCGCGCCGATGCCGTGGAGCAGTTGACGCTGTCTGGCCGCAAGTTCCGTGTGGCGTTTCTGAGTGCCCATACGACGGGGCAGCGCGCCGCCATCCAGGCCGACCTCGCGATTGCGCCTTTGCCGCGTTATCTCGTTCAAGGCGATCTCGTGGCGCTTGGCGAAGCTGAAGGCCTGCCGGAGCTTGGCCACTACAATATCGGCCTGCAGGTGGTCGACAATGCGTCGCCGCCGGTTTTGGCCGTTGCCGAACATGTCCGGACGGCTTTCGTCGGTTTGCAATAATCGATTCAGGGGCGGTGCCTACGTGCCGCTCAGACTGCTGACAAACCCGAACGCCGACTATTTGACGAAAGCGGCACTCCACTCTCCGTCATCCTCGTCCTCGTGGCGGGGATCCAGCGACCCGACGTCTGTCGGGTCAAAAGACTCCCTCAGCCCAATGACTTGGGCTAGCTGGATCTCCGTGACAAGCACAGAGATGACGAAAAATTTGGCATCGCGCAATTTCCCAAGTGGTCATCAAATGGTGAGAAAATGACTTTGTCAGTAGTCTGGGCGGCGCCTACGTGCCGCTCTTCTTCAGCCAGCGCTGCACGCGGATTTCATCGTCGTCCATCCAGCGTGTCAGTGTTTCGCTGCGGCTCGGCCGCAGCTTGGCAAGATCGGCAAGCGCGCCGCTCTGGAAATCCTCAAAGACTTTCGGATGAATATAGGACGAGCGGCAAACAGCGCGGGTGTTGACCAGCCGTGCGGCGACCGCATCGACAACGTCGTTGATCTGGCGCTTGATTTGGCGTTGGCTCGGTCCCGGTTCCATCATCGACAATGCCTTTGCCGCCATCCGCGTTGCACCCCATGTGCGGAACTGCCGTGACGAAAAGTCGGCACCGGAGGCCTCGCGGATATAGGCATTGACGTCCTGCGACCGGATCGCATGGCGTCCGCCGTCCTCGTCGAGATACTGGAACAGCTGCTGGCCCGGCAATTCCTGCAGCATGCGGATCGACTTGGTAATGCGCCGGTCGTTGTGGCTGAGGCGCCATTCCCTGCCGGATTTTCCCTTGAAGTTGAAATGAACGCTGGAGCCTTCGATCTTGACGTGGCGATTGCGCAACGTGGTGAGACCATACGAGCCATTCTCCTCGGCGTAGGTGGCATTGCCGACGCGGATGTACAGATTGTCGAGCAGCCAGACGATCGTCGCCAAAGCCTTCTCCATGCCGGGCTTTCGCAGACGCAAGTCAGTATCGACCTTTTCGCGAATGCGCGGAAGCCGCGCGGCGAAATCCGGCAATTGCGCAAATTTGCTCTTGCCGCGCTCGGCCGACCATTCCGGATGATAACGATATTGCTTGCGCCCGCGCGCGTCCCGGCCTGTTGCCTGATCGAGATCAGCACATCGGTATAGGCGGGCGGGATGGCCAGCGCTGCAATCCGGTCCAGTTCGCCCCGGTCCTCGATCCGCCTGCCATCGGCATCATAGTAGAGAAAGGCGCGCTTGCCCGGTTTGCGGGTGATGCCGCCAGTCAGACTGGAGAGATAAACGAGCTCAGTGGCCGCCTTCTGCATGGCGTCGCGCGAGCGTTGGGTCGGGTTTTGACAGAGCATCTGATCCACGGTCACGCAAAAACGCCGCCGTGGTCATTTGGTTCCCGCCCGTTGCGTCAATCCGCACCCGCTATTCGCGGCTTCGGCGCCTGCGCCTGCCGCCGCCCTCGCCGCCATCGTCGGACAGCACTTTCCGCTCGGGCAATTTTACCGCGGCAGAGAGCTTCGGGAAGGTGTCGACCTTGTTCGGAAGCGCCATGGCGTAGACGAAGTGCTCCTGAAACTTTGATTCAAGTGCCGTCTCTATCTTCTCGATTTTATTGACGGTTTGCTCGATCTCGCGGCGGTGGCCGCGGTTCAGCAGCGCCATCAGCGCGCCGGTACCGGCGGCATTGCCGACCGCCTTGACCTCGGAGAGATCGCAATCGGGGATGAGGCCGAGCACCATGGCGTATTTGGGATCGATAAAGGAGCCGAAGGCGCCGGCAAAGCGGATCGTATCGACATGCTCGATCTCAAGCTTTTCCATCAGAAGCTTGATGCCGGCATAAAGGGCAGCCTTCGCAAGCTGGATGGCGCGCACATCATTCTGGGTGACTGTGATGCGCTGTTCGCCGTCGTGCAACAGGTAAGAGAAGGTGCGGCCGTTCTGCAGGATGCGCGGGCTCTTTGCCGCCATGCCGCCATCGACGACGCCGTCTTCGGAAATGATGCCGCAGAGATACATTTCGGCGACGACCTCGATGATTGCCGAGCCGCAGATGCCGGTAATGCCGACGGCTGTGGCTTCCTCGGCAAAACCCTCTTCATCCGACCATTTGTCGACGCCGATGATACGGAATTTCGGCTCCAGCGTTTCCGGATCGATGCGGACGCGCTCGATGGCGCCGGGCGCTGCGCGCTGGCCGGAGGAAATTTCAGCACCTTCGAAGGCAGGCCCGGTCGGCGAGGAGGCGGCAACGACGCGGTCCTTGTTGCCGAGCACGATTTCGGCGTTGGTGCCGACATCGACCAGAAGCATCATCCGGTCCTGGCGATAGGGGCCTTCAGCCAGCGTCGCACCAGCAGCATCGGCGCCGACATGACCGGCAATGCAGGGCAGCATGTAGAGACGGGCGCCGCGATTGACGTCGATATCGATCTCATGCGCCCAGTATTGCAGCGCGCCGGAGACGGCAAGCGCAAACGGCGCCTGGCCAAGTTCGGTCGGGTCGATGCCGAGAAACAGGTGGTGCATGATCGGATTGCCGACAAACACCATGTCGAGAATGTCGTGGCGATCGACCTCGCCCTCGGCGCAGACCTTGCCGATCAGGACATTGATGGCTTCGCGCACCGCCTTGGTCATGGCTTCCCGGCCATCCGGGTTCATCATCACATAGGAGACGCGGCTCATCAGGTCTTCGCCGAAGCGGATCTGCGGGTTGGACGTGCCGGAAGATCCAACGATGCGGCCGGACAGTAGCGAGACCAGATGCATGGCGATGGTCGTCGAGCCGATATCGCAGGCGATGCCATAGGCTTCGTTCTTCAGGCCCGGCCAGAGGCCGACGATGAACGGGCGGGAACTGTCCATGTCGCGGTGGATCGCGGCGGTGACGCCCCAGTTACCCTTGCGCAGGATGCCCTGGATCTGCGGGATCAGGTGCGGCGCGACTAGCAGATCCTTCCAGCCCCAGTCCTTTTCCAGCATGACCTTCAGCCGGTCGAGATCGCCGAGCGGCTTGTGCATGTCGGGCTCATCAACTTCGACATAGCAGAGCTGAACCGCCGCATTGCGCTCGATCACCCGGTCGGTCGCCGCCTTGCGCACTACCTGCGCGTTAATGACGGTATCCTGCGGCACGTCGATGACGAGATCGCCGAGGATCTGCGACGAGCAGGACAAGCGGCGGCCGTCCGGCAGGCCGCGAATGCTCTCGTAGCGCTCTTCCTTCGGTCCCTTGACGGAGATGTGGTCGAGCGAGGAGACGATCTTGTGCTTGGCGAAATTGCCTTCCTGAACGGAGACCTGGCAGCGCCCGCAGGTTGCCCGGCCGCCGCACACGCTTTCGACATAGACGCCGAGCGAGCGCGCCGCATCCAGCACCGGCGTGCCGACGGGGAAACGGCCGCGTTTGCCGGATGGCATGAACAGGACGAGGGGATCGCTTTTGTTTTCCTGGGCGGACACGGTCAGTTCATCCTATGCAGTTTGGTCTATTCGCTGAGCCGCCGCGCATTGGCGCGGACACGGCTGCCATATGGTTTCAGGGCCGCGACCGCCACCCGGTCGGATGCACCGGCAAGGCCAGCGCATGTGCCGGTCGCCAGCGCGGCGGCGGCAATCATGCCTTCCTTTGCCATGGCCATGTTCACGGCCATGGCGCTTTCGGTGGCAGCCGAGAGCTTTTCGATGATCATCCGGCTGACTTCCGCCGCGCCGCTGGCCGACCCGCCGGACAGAGCAAAATCCTGCATTCGCGAGGATATGACCATCGGGGCCTGGAACCAGAGGCTGGCGAACTCATCGAGCAGATCGGCACTGAAAAACATCATGTCTCTTTTCTGGCGGTTATTCCGCCTTTGCGTCGGCCGGTTCTTCTGCCCGGGGTCCGGCGCGTCCTGCACGGCCGCCGCGGCGGCCACTGGAGGCGCCGGGTGCTGCTGCGGAAGGGGCCACATGGCCACCCGCCGGATTGTGATCGCGATAGGTCATGATCCAGGTGCCGCAATTCTGGTCCGTCCCGTTCAAGACGTTGGCCGCGCGAACGGCTTCCATTTCCTGCGGACGGCAGGGGTTCATGATCGCCGACGTCATGCCCGCACCGATAACCATGGGGATGAAGCCGGCATTGATGCCGTGACGATGTGGCAGGCCGAACGAGATGTTCGACAAGCCGCACGTGGTGTTAACCTTCAGCTCGTTGCGCAGACGGTAGAGCAGCGCGAAGACCTGGCGGCCCGCATCGCCGAGAGCGCCGATCGGCATGACCAGCGGATCGACCACGATATCGTGCGGCTTGATACCATAATCCATGGCGCGTTCGACAATTTTCTTCGCAACTGCGAAGCGGACGTCCGGATCCATCGAAATACCGGTTTCGTCGTTGGAGATGGCGACCACCGGAACGTCGTATTTCTTGCAGAGCGGCAGAATGGCCTCGAGCTTTTCTTCCTCGCCGGTGACGGAGTTGATCAGCGGCCGGCCCTTGGCAACCTTCAGCGCGGCTTCGATGGCGGCGGTGACCGAACTGTCGATCGACAGTGGCACATCGACCAGGCCCTGGACGATTTCGAGGGTGCGCACAAGCAGGCCCGGCTCGGTTTCGTTTGGGTTGACGGAGGTGACGCCGGCATTGACGTCGAGCATGGTGGCGCCCGCTGCCACCTGTTCCAGCGCGTCCTTGATCACCGTGTCGAAATTGCCGACGATCATCTCGGCGGCCAGCTTCTTGCGGCCGGTCGGGTTGATGCGTTCACCGATGACGCAGAAGGGCTGGTCGAAGCCGATGATGATTTCGCGGGTGGCGGAGGCAACGATGGTGCGGGTCATGTCTGATCCTTAAAGTCGGTGAGCGCTGTCTGATCGGCGCCGGGATGGTTGGTCAAAGGCCTAGCCTGCCGGCCGCGCCACAGTTGTCTGGTGTTCAATGCTGGCGGTGCGCCGCCACGTCGGCCATTTCCTCTTGGTTTTCCTGCTTGCCGTCGCGAATCGCATCGAGCCTTTCGGCGACGCGGCTGTCGCCGGGATTGGCTTCGCGTGTCCACGGCGTGCGTCCCTTGAGGACGCCGGATTCATGGACGATCTCGGCGACATACTCTTCCTGCCGGTAGGCCATCACATGCACGCCGGAAACACCCTTGATCTCCTTCACCTCGTTGATGATGTCGATGCAGAGCTGCTTGCCTTCCTTTTTCTGATCCTGCGCGCCCTCCAGCCGCTTGATGATTGCATCCGGAATATGGATGCCCGGCACGTTGTTGCGGATCCAGTTGGCGGTCTTTGCCGAAGCGAGCGGACCGACGCCGACGAGGATGAAGCATTTTTCATCGAAGCCGAGATCGCGCACCTTGTTCATATAGTCGCGGAACATCGGCACGTCGAAACAGTACTGGCTCTGGACGAACTGGGCACCGGCCTCGATTTTCTTGCCGAGCCTGTAGGGCCGGAAATCATAGGGTGGCGCGAAGGGGTTGATCGCCGCGCCGAGGAAGACCTGCGGCGGCGTCGTCAGCTTGCGGCCGGAGAGGAACTTGCCGTTGTCGCGCATGATGCGCACGGTTTCCAGCAGCGACATGCAGTCGAGGTCGAAGACCGGCTTGGCGCCGGGCTGGTCGCCGGCCTGCACGCCGTCGCCGGTCAGGCACATCATGTTGGCGACGCCCATGGCGGCGGCACCCAGCACGTCGCCCTGAATGGCGATACGGTTCTTGTCGCGGCAGGCAATCTGCATGATCGGCGCATAGCCCATGCGGGTCAAAAGCGCGCAGATGCCGACCGACGACATATGGCAGTTGGCGCCGGACGCATCGACCGCATTGATGCCGTCAACCCAGCCCTCGAAAATGGCGGCGCGTTCGTAGACATCTTCCGGATTGGCGCTGTCGGGCGGGTTCAGTTCGGCGGTGACGGCGAATTCGCCGCGGCGCAGGACGCGCTCCAGGCGGCCGCGCGAGGAATGGCCGGGCAGGGGATCGAGCGGAAGATGGCGGCCCAGCGGATTTTCGTCGATATGGGCCATGGCTCAGGCGTCCTTTGCGGCGGCAGCGGCTTCACGGGCTTCGGCGGCCTGGGCGGTGACGCGCAGCCAGGACGAGGTTTCGCGCAGCGACTGATTGACGGGTTTCTGCACGTTCAGGATCGCATCCCCCTTCACCATGTTGCGCGAGCCTTCCCAGGCTTTGACCCAGACGCAGGGCATATCCGGTTCGACTTCGCAATTGCCATTGGCCCGAACGCCGCCGCATGGGCCGTTGCGCAGCTGCTTGGGGCAGTTCATCGGGCAGGACATGCCGGTCGATGACAGAGCGCACTGGCCGCACATGCGACAGTCGAACAAAAGGCCTTTGACGTTGCGTTCGATGAAGGTGACCGGCGCTTCAACACGACTGTAGCCGATGGCCTTCCAGAGAGGATGAAGAAGCAGGAAGACATCGGCAAAGCGGTGGTAGAACCATTCGAGGAAACGCGAGTGGCGTACGGCCCAGAGGCGGATCGTATAGCTGCGGCGCGAGCGGCGGTTGGGCGAAACACTGGCCGGCGTATAGGCACCAGTGGCGGCCTTCTTGGCAGGCGCAGCATTGCCGGGTTTTGCGTCAGCCATTGTCTTTGCCGCCGGATTTGACCAGGGCAACCAGCCGCTCCTTGTCGTAGGCTGCTTCCAGCTCGGCGGCGGCCTTGTCGGCCTCAAACTCGAGGTCGTCGGAGACCGGTGTCGGGTCGGCCTTGCGCCATTCCGCCAGATAGTCGCCGCTATCGGCAGCACCGGTTCGCATGGCGCACATGTCGATCGCTTCGGTAAAGCGCAGGGTCAGCTCGCGCTTGGCGGTCTTGCGGCCCTGCTTGATGATGACTTGCGCTGGAATATCGCGCCAGTAAACGATAATGCGATCTGCCATATGCCCGAATTCTCCTCTTGCGTGACAATGCGCATCTTGCCACGTCATGGCTCACCTTGGCACGACGCGCGTCATGCTCAAAAGCGACTTGTCACCAGTGTTGATGATATAACTACCAAATACCGCGGGAGAAGCCATTCCAGAGCCATGTCCAGATCGGCGGATGATACCATTGGCGCGAATTGCCGTTTGCCGGCAGAGGCTTGAGATTGCCCGACAGCGCATCGTCGACGGCGCGGATGGCAATGTCCGTTGACGCTGCGGTCTGCAACAACGGATAGGTGTGCATCGTGTCGTTTTTCGACGGTGTCATGCGCGACTGATAAAGAATGTCGCCGGTATCGACACCCGCATCGACCAGGTGCACCGTTGCCCCGAAGTTGGCCTCGTCGTTTTCCACGCGCGCCCAGTATCCACCCATCAAGCCGCGATACTGCGGATTGATGCCGGCATGGAAGTTGACGACCGGGCAGGGCATGGCTGACAGCGTCGATGAGGACAGCATGCGGCAGCTGACAAGGAACACGACCGTCGGATTTTTGGCGCGGATCTGCTCTATTGCTTCAGGCGTGTTGATGGAGCCGACTGCAATCACAGGAATGGCCGGATTTTCGCGATCATCGACGTCGTATTGGCGCAGAATGTCTGCCGTGCGCTTATTGGTAAAGCGCTTGCCGAATTTCGAGGCCACCATTGTGGCAAACTGGCCAGCAGCCGTGATCAGCCCGAGTTTGCGCATACGGCGCTTGAGAAAGAGTTTCTTCGATTCCGGCTGTTCCAGCAGAACCGTGACGTTGCCAAAGCGGCTCTCAAGCGCATTGATCAGGATCTGCGGATTGCGTCCGCCGGCAGTGACGATGACGATCTGTTGGTTAGTTGCGGAAGTCATGCCGGCGATCACCGTCCGTCTTAGATGATGAAGGCCAGGATTGCGCCGGCCGCAAGGATGACACTCGCGGCGACCGCAAGGGAGACGATGCCGATCAGGGCGCCTGCAACCAGACCAAGGCCGTCCCGCTCCGTATGGGCAAAGCCGATGACGGCAAGCGCAAAGGCGGGCAGCCAGTTGCCGAAGGGAATGGGCAGGAAGATCACCACCGCCAGGATAAGCGCCAGCAGGCCAATGAACCGTTCGGCAAACCGGCTGCCGAGAAACCAGCCGCGCGGCTTGATCAGGGTTTCGGCGCGCTGCAGCCAGGGGGAGATACGGTTGACGAAGACGAAGAAGGTGGTGTTGTCGAAGGCATAGTCGCCTATGCGTTTGGGCAGCCAGATACGGGTGCGGCGTGAGGCAAACATCTGCCAGGCAATGAAAATCAGCGGCAGGCCGAGAATGAAGGTGGCGCCCGGTGGCAAGGGGATCAGGTTGGGAAGGGCAAAGACAACGAGGAAGGCGCCGAAGGAGCGGTCTTCCATGGCAACGGCAAGCTCGCGCAAGGTGATTTTCGAACCGGCATTGAGCGAGAGATTGCGCAGGAGTTGAGACAGTTGCTGCGGATGGTGGCTGTGTGCCGCAGTCCTCTCCGATAGGTCCGTTGCGAAAATGTCCGTCATCCCCGTCACCTTTTGTTGGTTTGTTCGGGTGATTTTGGCGGCAGGCAGTTACGATGCACTTAAATCAAATGCGGTGCTTGGTGCAAAATTGCGAGCAAGGCTAACAGATGGTTTCCGGTCGATCAGGCGTGCAGAAGCGCCGGGGTCAGATCGCCATAACCGGTGAAACGGTATTCGTAGGTCAGCCCCAACGTGGCTGCGGCTTTGCGGGCTTTTTCCTGCAGTTTTTCGTCTTCGACCTGCGAGAGGTAGATGAGTTTCTTGTAGTGGCCGAAATACATGTCGCGCAGTTCCGGGTGGCGGTCGAGGCCGAGCGGTTCGACGACGAAGGCCTCGAACTGGCGGGCGAGGAAATCAGTCAGGAAAAATGATGTAAAATCCTCGTCCCAGCCAGCCTCGAAAGCGGCATTGCCGGCGAAGAAGGAAAAACAGTGGGGTCCGGCGATGCGTTCAACCTTTTCGTCTTCGCAGAGCCTGTCGAGCAGGCCGCCCGTGCCGCAATCGGCATAGGCAACGAAGATGCGGCCAAAGCCTTCGGCGCGGGCCTTGTCGATGGCGTTCTTGATGCCGGGTGTGATCTTGTCGGGGGTGTTGTGCCAGATGGCGGGAAGACAGGTGAGGTCGATATGACCGAGCTTGTTGGCCTCGCAGACGGCGAGAATTTCGCGGGCAATCGCGCCGCAAGCGATGACGTGAACTTTTTCCGTTTTCGTGCGTTCCATAGCTGAAGATCTTTCTTCCACGCCAACGTTATCTGTCACAATAAGGAACCCGACCCATGACAGCAAAGACAATCGCCACGATCGGTCTCGTGCTCTTCTCCATCACCACGCTTGCTTCGTGCGGCAATACCATTCGCGGCATGGGCGCTGATGCCGCCAACACCGTGGATGCGACCCAGGATGCCGGCCGCAAGGTTGATCGCGCTGCCAACTAAAGGCTGGGCAAGAAATAAAAAAGCGGCCGCGCTTTTCATCAGCGGCCGGTTTTTGCATGGTCAAATTCGCTTGATCAGGTGCCGGCCATCTGGTTGTGCTTGCGCTTCATGAATTCCTTGGCCGTTTCCACGGCAACTGCCGCGTCGCGGCAATAGGCATCGGCACCGACAGCCCTGCCGAATTCCTCGTTCAGCGGCGCGCCGCCGACCAGGACGACATAATCGTCGCGCATGCCCTTTTCCTTCATCGTATCGATCACGACCTTCATATAAGGCATGGTCGTGGTCAAAAGGGCTGACATGCCGAGGATATCGGGCTTTTCGCGCTCGATCGCATCGAGGTAGTTTTCGACCGGGTTGTTGATCCCCAGATCGATGACGTCGAAGCCCGCACCTTCCATCATCATGCCGACAAGGTTCTTGCCGATGTCGTGGATATCGCCCTTGACGGTGCCAATGACCACCTTGCCCTGTTTTGGCGCGCCGGTGGCGGCGAGCAGCGGACGCAGGATGAACATGCCGGCCTTCATGGCGTTGGCCGATAGAAGAACTTCAGGAACGAACAGGATGCCATCGCGGAAATCGACGCCGACGATCCGCATGCCTTCGACCAATGCCTGGGTGAGAACATCATAGGGCGCCCAGCCGCGCTTCAGCAGGATTTGGGTCGCATCCTCGATCTCTTCCTTCATGCCGTCGTAGAGATCGTCATGCATCTGCTGCACGAGCTCGTCGTCGGAAAGATCCTCGAGAATGATTTCGTCGTCTGCCATGATGGTTTTCCTCGGTTCCTGGCGCTGTCAGGCTCAAACCTCCCCGACGCAGCTACTATACTTAGCTTTGTTGGTTCCAAAAGCTCTTTTCGAAAGCGACGTCGCATGCGATGAAAAACGACGGCAGCACGATCGCTGCCAGCCCGCGTCAGGTACATCTCATAAAATCAGTGTATTGCCTGATTTGTCCGCCGAAAAATATGGTATCGGCAAGTCGGACCGGCCGAGCGTCAAGACGCGCGCGGCAGGCGTTAGCCGCGATCGTGTTCGAGTTGCGCCACCCGTTGGCGCATTAAGAACCGTTCGGATTCTGGGGCTTGGTAGCATAGGCTCGACATGTGCGCAGACGAGGCGCGGGAGAGGACACAGAAATGACTGAGCTGACGGAACAGACGGAAGAAACCGGCGGACGCCGCACACGCGGTGAAGGCCGGGGTGCGGCCGCACGCCGCGCATCGCGCACCGGCGGTGGTGCACCGCCGTCGCTTCCCTACATCACCCGTAAGATCCGCGAGTACGAAGTTCTCGATGAAGAGGGTCTGGCGCTGATCGAGGCCAATGCCGACCTGATCCTTGAAGAGATCGGCATCGAGTTCCGTGACGACGAAGAGGCGCTGGCGCTTTGGAAACAGGCCGGAGCCGACGTGCGCGGACAGCGGGTACATTTCCCCAAGGGCCTCTGCCGCGAACTTTTGAAGACTGCTCCGTCCACCTTCACCTGGCATGCGCGCAATCCCGAGCGCAACGTCCAGATCGGCGGCAAGGCGACGGTGTTCGCACCGGTTTACGGACCTCCCTTCGTTCGCGACCTCGAAGGCCAGCGCCGCTACGCGACGATCGAGGACTTCCGCAATTTCGTAAAACTCGCCTATATGGCGCCGTCGATGCATTCTTCGGGCGGTACCGTCTGTGAGCCGGTCGATGTTCCGGTCAACAAGCGCCATCTCGATATGGTCTATAGCCATATAAAATATTCCGACAAGCCGTTCATGGGCTCGGTGACGGCACCGGAACGCGCCGAAGACACGATCGCCATGGCCAAGCTGGTGTTCGGCGATGATTTCGTCGAAAACAATTGCGTCACGCTGAACCTGATCAACGCCAACTCGCCGATGGTTTTCGATGAGACCATGGTCGGTGCCCTGAAGGTCTATGCCCGGCACAACCAGGCCTGTGTCGTTTCTCCGTTCATTCTCTCCGGCGCCATGAGCCCGGTAACGGTGGCAGGGACTTTGACCCAAATTCTCGCCGAAGTGCTGGCCGGTGCTGCGTTCACGCAGCTGATCCGGCCCGGCGCGCCGGTGCTGTTCGGCACGTTTGCCGCCTCGATCTCCATGCAGTCGGGTGCGCCGACCTTCGGTACACCGGAACCGTCGCTGGTGTCCTATGGCGCAGCCCAGCTCGCCCGCCGTCTCGGCCTGCCATTCCGCACCGGCGGCTCGCTCTGTGGATCGAAGGTTCCGGATGCGCAGGCAGCCCACGAATCGGCCAACACACTGAACATGACGCTGCTTGCGGGTACGAACTTCGTCTTGCACGCCGCCGGCTGGCTTGAGGGTGGCTTGGTATCGTCCTATGAAAAGTTCATGATCGATCAGGACCAGCTCGGCATGATGCAGAAGATGGCTGAAGGTATCGATCTCTCCGAGGACGCGCAGGCGCTCGATGCGATCCGCGAAGTCGGCCCCGGCAGCCACTATCTCGGCTGCGCCCATACGCAGGCCAATTTCCAGACGGCGTTCTATCGCTCGGCGCTCGCCGACAACAATTCCTTCGAACAGTGGGAAATCGAGGGCGAGAAGCGCGTCGAGCAGCGCGCCAATGCGCTGGCCCGCAGCTGGCTGGAACATTACGAACGGCCGCCGCTCGATGCCGCGATCGACGAAGCGCTTCTCGACTTCATCGCCAAGAAGAAGGATTCGATGCCCGACGCCTTCACTTGAAGAGAGCCCGAACAAGCCAGGGAGCAAGGCGGAGCGGCGCAGGTAGCAGATTTCATCCAGAAGGAAGTCTGGCGCCCACATTATGACAGGCAGGGGCCGAAACCGAAATGACCGGTCCCGTGACATCCAACGATGTTTTGATTGAACTCCGTGTAGCGCTTGCGCCGCACGGAGTTTTTTTACGCGGTGTCGTCAGTGTCGCCGATGGCGAAACGGCGCCTGTCTTGAAGGACGGGCAGGCGGCTCGCAGTGTCGTGCTGCTGGGGAATGCTGGCGGCTCGATCTGGACCGAGTTCGAGCGCTGGCGCAATTCCTTGCCCGATCGCGGTGGCGAAAATCCGCTCGATCTCTGGTCGAAGGTGGTGATCGAACCGGTGGCGACGGCTTTTGGTGCCACCGCCTATTTCCCCTCCGATCCGCCTTGGCAACCGTTTCAGCAATGGGCGATGCAGGCTGAAGGACTACGACTATCGCCGCTCGGCATTCTCATTCATCCGGAATACGGCCTCTGGCACGGATATCGCGGCGCTCTTGGTTTCGCGCAGGCTCTGCCGCCGACGGAGAGCCCCAATCATCAGCATCCCTGCGACTACTGTGCCGATAGGCCCTGTCTCTCCAGCTGTCCGGCGCAGGCTGTATTGCCGTCCGGATTTCAGGTCGCACCTTGCCGCGCCCACTTGAAAACAAGGGAAGGGCAGGCCGGCTGCATGGCCGGAGGATGTATCGCCCGCAATGCCTGTCCCGTCGGAACCGAGTATTGCTATCCGGTGGAACAGCTGCATTTTCATATGACTGCCCTGAGTTTATAAAATTCCTGCCTCCATTTTGCTGTTGTCGGACGACAAGGTCAGGCGTGTCTGAAATGAGGTGGGAATGTTTCGTTCTTTGAGTATCGGGTTGGCCATGACCACATCCATTCTTTCTGCCGGGGAGGCTGAGGCTGCCTGCCGTAAGGTGATGCACCTGACGCAAAGTTATGCCGTTTGCAGCTTCGATCCTGCTGCAAACGACATCGGCATCTTTCATCGCGGCCGCGATGGCCAACCCTATGGTGGCTTTGAACCCCTCATACGGGATCTGCGGCAAGAGGGAGAGTATCTCGAATTCGCCATGAATGGCGGCATGTACGAACGCGATCTGACATCGGTCGGCCTGCTGGTGACCGATGGCGTCGAGTGCAAGGCGATCGATCGGGGGTATAGCTGGGGCAATTTTTACCTAAAACCCAACGGCGTTTTCTTTCTGCAGGGTGACCGCGCCGGTGTCCTTGAGACCGAGGCCTATGTCGATGCGGCGATCAAGCCGGATTTTGCGACGCAATCCGGGCCGATGCTGGTGATCGACGGGCAACTGCATTCGGCCTTGCTTCCGAAAAGCGATAGCCTGCAAATCCGCAATGGTGTGGGCGTCGATCAGCAGGGCATGGCGGTTTTCGTTCTTTCGATGGAGCCGGTTCGCTTCCATGATTTTGCGACACTGTTTCGCGATCAGCTTGGTTGTGCCAATGCGCTCTTCCTCGATGGATCGATCTCCAGCCTGTTTGCTCCGGCTTTGGCTCGCTACGATAACACCCATCCGATGGGGCCGATCATTGCGGTGACACGGAAAATTCCGGGATCGTAAAAACAATTCCGGTTCGGACCCAAGGATCGGCCAGGACCGAACGTCTCAGTACCAGTTGCAACAAATCCGGGCGGGTGATTTGGACGAGGATCTTATCGAGCGGGCGCAGAAAGGCGATCGGAATGCCTTCGGCGTGCTCGTCGAACGGCATTATGATTTCGTCCATGCCGTTGCCTGGCGCTGGTCCGGCAATGCCGGCGATGCCGAGGATATTGCCCAGACGGTCTGCCTGAAGCTGGGGCAGGCGATCCGGGCGTTTCGCGGTGCCAGCCGTTTTCGCACCTGGCTCTATACGTTGACCTTGAATGCCGCGCGCGATCATCAGCGAAGCCAGTCACGGGAAAGGCGCAACGCCGCGAATTTCCTGGCTGACCCGACCAACGCTGCGGCAAACGACAATCAGGATCAGACCGAGGCGCTTTGGGAAGCAGTGCGGCAACTGCCTGAAAAGCAAGGCGACGCCGTTCTGCTTGTCTATGGCGAGGGCCTGTCCCATGCCGCCGCCGCCGATGTCATGGGATGTTCGGAGGCAACGGTGTCCTGGCATGTGCATGAAGCCCGCAAACGGTTGAAAATCCTGCTCGGCAGGGAGACGATGTGATGAACGACGATCTGAAAAACCTCGGTCAGATGACCCCGCCAACGCCTTCACCGGCTGCGCGCGCACACGCCCTGTCGCTGGCGATGCAGGCTTTCGACGCATCTGAAAATAATTCTGAGGTTCCCCAAGGAACCACCGGTGGCCGGCGTCAAAGCTCCATATTCAACAGGCTATGGAGCCCCGTCATGAACAGGAAATTTCTCGCAGGTTCGGCACTTGCCACGCTTTTGGTGGTGCCCGCCGCCGCTTTTCTCACGCTGGAACTGACGCGGCAGGGATTGCCGGTGGATACGGGCGAGCAACAGGTCGAGGTGGCAGGCCGTGTTGCGTCAAAGGACGCTGAAGCAAAGAAAATGGCGCCGTCGAAACCCAAAGCAGATTCTTCGGCAGAGACGCTCGCGGCGGAGAGCAATGCGCCAGCCCAGCCTTCCGGCGCCCTTGCTGATCAGGTTGACGAGAAAGCTGTGGCAGAACCGGCACAGCAGAAGGCCGAATTCGACGCGGCAGGCCAGACACGCAAGACGCAATCCGCCGCGGCCCCGGCTGCGATCGCAACGGAATCGTTGATCGGCGGATCGAACGTTGAAATCATGCCGTCACCCGCGCCCGTCGATACCGTCTCGCAACCGGACGAAAACCGCGACCGCTTCACCTCGGTTGACACCAGTGCGGTCAAGTCCGTCGCCACCGATCCGGTTTCCACCTTCTCGGCCGATGTCGACACAGCGTCCTATTCCTTCGTGCGCAAATCGCTGATGGCGGGGGAGATGCCGGACCCTGACAGCGTGCGGGTCGAGGAAATGATCAACTATTTCCCGTACGATTGGCCGGGTCCAGACAGCAAGGACGCGCCGTTCAAGGCAACTGTCACCGTGCTGCCGACCCCGTGGAATGCCAATACGCAGCTGATGCATGTGGGGATCAAGGGCTATGACGTTGCTCCGGCCGTGGCGCCGCGCGCCAACCTGGTGTTCCTGATCGATGTGTCCGGGTCTATGGACGAGCCGGACAAGCTGCCGCTCCTGAAAAGCGCCTTCCGGTTGCTGGTCGAAAAGTTGAAGCCTGAAGACACCGTGTCGATCGTCACCTATGCCGGTAATGCCGGCACGGTGCTGGAGCCCACCGCGATCAAGGACAAGGCGAAAATCCTATCGGCAATCGATACGCTGCAGCCGGGCGGGTCGACAGCGGGCGCGCAAGGGTTAGAGGCGGCTTACAATCTGGCGCAGCAGGCCTTCGTCAAAGGCGGCGTCAACCGCATCATGCTGGCTACCGACGGCGATTTCAATGTCGGTCCATCGAGTGATGAAGAACTCAAGGCAACGATCGAAGCCAAGCGCAAGAGCGGTGTCTTCCTGTCGGTGCTCGGCTTTGGCCGCGGCAATTACAACGACGCGCTGATGCAGACGCTGGCGCAGAACGGCAATGGTACGGCCGCCTATATCGATACGCTGGCCGAAGCGCAGAAATCGCTGGTCGAGGAGGCGGGGTCATCGCTTTTCCCGATTGCCAAGGATGTGAAATTCCAGGTGGAGTTCAATCCACAGCAAATCGCCGAATACCGGCTAATCGGCTACGAGACCCGCGCCCTGAAGCGCGAGGATTTCAACAATGACAAGGTCGATGCCGGCGATATCGGCTCGGGCCACCGCGTTACCGCGATTTACGAGATCACGCCGAAGGGAAGCCCGGCGGTTCTCAATGACAACCTGCGCTACGGTGCTGCCCCGGCCGATCAGGCCGACGCCAAGCCATCCGGCGAATTGGCTTTCCTGAAAATCCGCTACAAGCAACCGGATAGCGATACGAGCAAGCTCATCACCACGCCGGTAACGGAAGGCAACGCCGTGACGACATTGGAGCAGGCCGGGCCGGATGTCCGGTTTTCCATCGCGGTCGCGGCCTTTGGCCAAAAACTGCGGGGAACAGATGCCGTGTCCGCCTATCCCTATGGCTCGATCCTTGACCTTGCATCTGGCGCAAAGGGCGAAGATGGCTACGGCTACCGGGCAGAGTTCCTCAATCTGGTGCGGCTCGCCAAGAGCCTCAGCGGAGAATAACGGACGGCAAAACACTGGCCACAACGCTCTCCGCTGAAGCGCAGGGCGTTGTGTTATGGCGGGTGGGGAGTGGATCGCTGCGTGATCAGGCTTTCGGATAAGCCTTTTCCAGTCCACCCGAACGGATGAGGCCAGTTCGGAATGCCTGATAGGCCGCATGCTGGCTGGATTTCGCCGCTTCCATCAACCGGATCTGCAGCCGGGCAGGGGCGCTGGAACCCAGCCATTCGCCGAGTCTTTCAAGCTTCAGCGAATTCAGGAGCTTTGCTTCGGACGCAAGGTCGAGGTGACGGTACAGGCCTTCGATCAGGCTTTCGTCCTGTGCGGCATTTTCCATCAGCAATGCCAGATAGGATTGTTCGCTTTCACCAAGTGCCGTCAGTTTTACGGCAACGGAATCGCGGTCAGGAAACGGGGCTGAAGTGCCGTTCATGTCTGGTCTTTCTATAGTCTCTATCGGCGCGATGATAGCGGATCAGGCTGGGGCAAAACTGGATCCGCCTATTGCAGCACAAGCCGTAAGCTCACTGAATATGCAAAGGGCTCGAACTTTATCAGATGTTCGAGCCCTCTTTGTCTTTGTGGACGAACCGCAATCAGCCGCGGCGGCGGCTGCGCTCGCGGGCTGGTGCGGACGGGCCTTCGTTGGCAGTCTTGTTGCGCATCGGACCGATGCGTTCGACGATGGCTTCAACAGTCGGCCGTTCACCCGGCACATAGGTGTCTAGCGCAACACGCATCGCAGCGAGATGCTCGCACGAGGTGCCGCAGCAGCCGCCAATGATCTTTGCGCCGGCATCGCGGGCAAGGCGGGCATAGTCGGCCATCAGCGGCGGAGTGCCGGAATAATAGATTTCCGAGCCACGGAATTCCGGAATGCCGCAATTGCCCTTGATGATGATGTTTGCGTCCGGATTGGCGTCGGTCATGTCGAGCAGCGAGGAGAGGATGTCGGAAGCGCCGACGCCGCAATTGGCGCCGGTTGCGACCGGGCCGCTGCCGATGTCCTGGGCAACGGCGAACATGTCCTTCGGATGCAGGCCCATCATCGTCTTGCCGGCGGTATCGAACGATCCGGTATAGACGTAAGGCAGCCCAACCTTGACTGCCGCTTGCGCAGCAGCGCGGATTTCGTCAGTGGCGGACATTGTCTCGATCCAGGCGACTTCGGCGCCACCGGCCTTCAGACCCTCGATCTGCTCGACGAATGCCTCGACGGCATCTTCGTAACTCATGGCACCAAGCGGGATCAGCAGTTCACCGGTCGGGCCGACAGAACCGGCCGTGATCACCTTGCGCGGTGCCTTGTCGGCGACGGCGCGGGCAATTTCGGCGGCGCGCTTGTTGAGATCGTAAACGCGATCCTGTGCCTGGTGCAGTTTAAGGCGATGGCGCGTTCCGCCAAACGAGTTGGTCAGGATGATGTCCGCGCCCGCATCGACGAAATCCTGGTGCAGCTTGGTGATGTTTTCCGGCTTGGCCTCGTTCCAGAGCTCCGGTGCTTCGCCCGCTTCCAGGCCCATGGCAAACAGCGATGTGCCGGTCGCCCCATCGGCGAGAAGCACGCCCTTTTCGGCAAGCAGGTCGGAAAGCGGATTGGCGTGCACGGTCATGGCGGGTTCCTGATCATATCGGTTTTCACAATCATATAAAGATATCCTTATATGATTGCAATGGACCACCTTGCGGTATGTACACCTGATCTTAAACTTGGGACTTCAAAATAGCCGGGTTTCGTTTTGCCAAATCGTCCGGGCCTAACGGAGGGCATGCTCTTTTGAGAGATGTTGCGTGCCGAATGGAGGGAAGCAATGGCCAGTAGCACGACAACACCGAAGTTCCTCGCTCTGGAGTCGCTACGGGGATTTGCCGCGCTCGCTGTTGTCCTACATCACCTGAGCTATGACAGCTTTCTGACAAACAACAGCTTTGCCAAGCATGCCTATTTGATGGTCGATTTCTTCTTCGTGCTCAGCGGCTTCGTCATCGCCCTGAACTATGCCAATCGCCTTTCCAGTAAAGCCGAGATCGTCACCTTCCAGCGGCGCAGGTTCTGGCGTCTCTATCCGCTCCATTTTTTCACATTGATGGTTTTCCTACTTATTGAATGTCTGAAATATGCTTTCGAGCAGAGAACTGGCGTCATTTCTAACGTTCCTGCTTTTTCCACATCGGATGGTTCGGCATTTTTCGCCAATCTCTTCCTGCTTCAGGGTGTTGTCCTGAACAGGACGACTTTCAATTTACCGAGTTGGTCGATTTCGGTCGAATTCTGGACCTATCTCGTTTTCGCCTTGACGATAGGTTTTTTCCGGCTGCGGCTGATGACCGCCGCAGCGCTTTCGATTGGCGCGGCCGCGGTGCTCCTTTATCTCGAACAGGGTATGCTCGAGACACAGCCAATCTTTGCGCTTGTACGCTGCATCTACTCGTTCTTTCTGGGAAGCTGCGTTGCCTTCCTATTTGTCCGGGGTAGCTATCGCGTTGGAAGTTTGACCGCTTTGCTATTTCTCGCCTGTAGCGTTGCCGGGGTCTGGTACCTTGGCGGAACGAGGGCGGAGATTGCTCTTCCCGTCCTTTTCGCAATGACGATCTTCGTTGTCGCAGGGCTGAAGCAGGCCTCGGCTGCGCGACGTGTTCTGGAATATCCTGCCTTCGTCTGGTTGGGCACCGTCAGCTACAGCATCTACATGACCCATTCGATCGTAGGCTGGGTGGTGACGCAGGTTTTAAGGTTCGGCCTGAAATTGCCGACAGTCGCTGCAGAGAATGGCTATGTTGGGGTCCAGCTCTCACGGGAAGCATCGTTGGGTGTAGCGCTGCTATCGATCGTAGCGGTACTTCTCACCTCTTGGGTCACCTACAAATATATCGAGGATCCGTTCCGTCACGGATGGCCATCTCGCAGGCGGCTCTCTTCGCGGGGCACCTGAATTTTCAATCCCTCAAGGCTCTTCCCGCTTTAGCGAGTAGCGGGAGACGATCGTCAGACCGAATGATCCGAGTGCAAAGAGAAGCCACATGGGGTCGGCACGGTTCAAGTAGTAGGATTCCAGCATCCCGTTATAGGTCATGAAGACCACGATCATGAGCATGAAGTCGGCAAGCGCGCGGTTCTCAGGCCGCCGATAGGCCGTGAGATAGTCGAACAGCGGCTTTCCCATGAGGATAAGGATGACAGCCGAGCCTGCCGGCACACCAAACGCCAAAAGGGCGTCGAGATAGGTATTGTGCCCGGAGACGATGCCGCGCACGTCCCAGGCCGCCTCGAAATTGGCCTCCTGCCCGAGCACTGCAGGTGATAGCCAGAAACTGAAATAGCCGTAGCCATCCCAGAACCGGTCTCGAATCGAGGCAATCCCAAACCGCCAGATGTCGTCGCGACCCGTAAACGTCGGATCTTCCATCAGCCATGTCGTCAGAGCAAGCAGCTGCGGGGACATGACCGTGCCAATGGTCAGGCAGGCGATCACCGCCGTCAATATCAAATGGAGGGCGATCACCAGCCCAGGCCTGCCGAAGACTCTTGCCATGAACACCAGCATGATGGCGAGCGGAAGGAACCCGGTTGTTGTCTTGGATTGGGTTTTCAGCACGAAAAAGGCTGCGAGAAAGAAGATCGCGGCGCCACGTTTCACGAAACCGGAGCGCCAGCAATAGATGCCGAACATCGCGAGCACCGAGAAGACCGGCGCTGCAAAGTTCTTGTGTATCAAGTGACCGCGCCATGAGCCTGCATGCCAGGGTTCTCCACCGGCAGCCGTATGGGTTGCGGCGCCCGGGATCAGAAACACTGCGGCATAGTCGATCACAATCAATATCAGGACTGCAGTAGAGCATGCATTGACGAAGGACCGTTCTGAGCGCGGAAGCAGGAGAACGGCAGCCACGAGGGTCATGGATAGTGCTGTGAGCATAACGCCGCGCAATGCCGCTGCGGGGTCATAGGCTTGCATACTGGACCAGAACGCGATTGCAAAAACGACGATCCAGGCCGGAGACAGCAATGTAAGAAGTAGTTTTCGGTCTACGAAAATGAAAAGGCAAAACAGGTAGAGCGCGCTCAGCGAGAGATAGCCGACCTGATTGATGATATTGCCGTCATTCCCGGTGGGTTCGGTAAAGCCGCCGCCCTGAAACGGTGTCAGCGTCATGACAAGGATGAACATCGCCACACCCGCCAGGAATGCGGTTCCGGCATCGATCAAGCGCACTTGTACACCATCCAGCCCTGCGTGCTGGACTGAAACCGAATGAAAACCATCGCGATTTGACGGAAATGTCTGTCCCATCATGCTCCGCGGCCAGCGCCGATAGATGTTGGGGAACGCGTCCCTTTACGGCGCGCACCAACGGCCGCCGAGACCGTCAACACATGATGAACAGATGAGGTTAAGATAAGATTGAAAAGTGCTTGTCATGTCCGATCCCCCCGGTCCGGTTTGTACCGGGGGGGCGATGATTAGGCCGCCGCGCGGTTTGGCTCATGGCTGATCGGCGTCACCATGGCGGAAATGATCGTGCCGAGATCGATCGAGCCGACCGGCCGGCCATTGGCGTCGACGACATGGGCAATATTCTGGTTGGCCAGCGTCATCATCCGGGCGGCGCTTTCAAGCACGGTTCCAATCGTCACCGGCACACCTTCCGGGTTTCCGGATAGCGGTTTCATGATCGTTTCGACATTGATGACGCGGCCGCGGTTTACTTCCTTGACGAAGGCGGTGATGTATTCGTCGGCCGGTTTGAGCACGATCTCCTGGCCGGTTCCCTGCTGGATTACCTTGCCGTCGCGTAGGATGGCGATCTTGTCGCCGAGCCGCAGAGCTTCATCGAGGTCGTGGGTAATGAACACCACGGTCTTCTTCAGCTCCTTCTGCAGGTCGAGCAGAACCGTCTGCATATCGACGCGGATCAGCGGATCGAGCGCCGAATAGGCCTCGTCCATCAACAGGATATCGGCATCGTTGGTGAGCGCCCGGGCAAGGCCGACGCGCTGCTGCATGCCGCCCGAGAGCTGGTTGGGGTAGTGGTTTTCAAAACCCTTGAGCCCGACGCGTTCGATCCAGCCCTGTGCCCGCTTGCGGCTTTCATCCATCGGCACGCCCTGGATTTCCAGGCCGTAGACAGTGTTTTCGATGATCGTGCGATGGGGAAGGAGCGCAAACTTCTGAAACACCATCGCCGTCTTGTGGCGGCGAAATTCGCGCAGGTCGTTTTCGCTCATCTTGCAGACATCGACGCCGTCATAGAGCACTTCGCCGGCTGTCGGATCGATCAGGCGGTTGATGTGGCGGATCAGCGTCGATTTGCCCGAGCCGGACAGGCCCATGACCACCATGACGCCGCCGGCGGGCATGGAGATGTTGATGTCCTGCAGGCCGAGCACATGGCCATGTTTTTCATTGAGTTCGGTCTTACCGAGCCCGGCCTTGACCTGATCGACATAGTCGCGGCCGCGTGGTCCGAAAATCTTGTAGAGGTTCTTGACCTCGATTGCGTGACTAGCCATGGATCACCTCCGAGTGCTTTTGCAGACGCTTGCCATAGGCCTGGCTGGTGCGGTCAAAAATGATGGCGATCGCAACAAGCGCGAAACCATTGAAGAAGCCGACGGTGAAGAACTGGTTGTTGATCGCCTGGAGCACGTTGCGGCCAAGACCGCCGACGCCGACCATCGATGCGACCACGACCATGGCCAAAGACATCATGATGGTCTGGTTGATGCCAGCCATGATGGTCGGGAGCGCCAGCGGCATCTGAACATTTTTCAGCCGCTGCCAGGATGAGGAGCCGAAGGCGTCGGCTGCTTCCAGCACTTCCTTGTCCACCAGCCGTATCCCTAGATTGGTCAGGCGGATCATCGGCGGAACGGCATAGATGACGACGGCGATCAGGCCCGGAACCTTGCCGATGCCGAAGATCATCACCACAGGGATCAGATAGACGAAGCTCGGCATCGTCTGCATGACGTCGAGGATCGGATTGATGATCGACTGGGCGCGCTCGGAGCGGGCCATCAGGATACCGATCGGCAGGCCGACGATGATGGCGATGAACGTACAGACCGTAACCATGGCCAGGGTCACCATCGTGTCGTTCCACAGGCCAACGAGGCCGATCAGAAACATCGAGACGATGGTGCCGATGGTAATGCGCAGGTCGCGGCTGCCGTAATAGACGATGGCCACCATCACCGCCATGATAACGATCCAGGGCGAGCTGACGAACAGCTTTTCGAGATAGTTCAGAAACCATTGAAGCGGCTGGACGAGGGCATCGATGATATTGACATACTCGCGGACGAGGGCCTTGAAGCCATCATCGACGCTTTTTCGAGCCATTCGTATCGTCGTATCGTCGATCGCCGGAAATTTACAAAGCAGATCTGGCAAGTAACTGCATATTGCCATGTCGTTCCCCTTTTAACCGGAAGTTTTATAATGCCGGCCGCGTCATCATTGCCTTGTTCAGGCCTTCGCGCAGACTTGGGTGGCTTCTTTTCGAACCCCGGCATGTGGAAAATGTGACAGCTTTTCGTCACAAGCGACTATGCCGTTTGCGACGATTTTCGTTTTCATATCCATATCTGATGGAAATACCGGCGGCATTTCGTGTCGCCGGCATCGGGGTCTCGTGTCTTCCGGCGCTGTGGCAGCGTGCCGCATTATAGGCCGAAAGCCGGCAGCGAAGTCTACTTCGCTGCCGCAGGACAAGCCCTTAGAGGGCTGCCTTGACCTTTTCGGCAACGTCCGGTGCGACCCACTTGGTCCACATGTCCGGATAGGTTTCCAGGAAGTACTTGGCCGCGTCTTCGTTGGTGCCCTGGTTGTCAGTCATCCAGGCGAGAACCTTGTTGACGGTGCCGTTATCCCACTTGCGGACCTTGACGTAATCCATGGCGACGCCGGCCTTTTCGGAGAAGGCCTTGGTGACGACCGTATAGACGTCCGAGGTCGGATAGGAGTTTACCTTCGGATCGGCGCAATCTGGAACGGCCGTACAGGCATCCCAGTCCGCCTTGTTGTGCTCGACACCGAAGCTCAGTCGCGTCATCTGATACTTGCCGAGGATGGCTGTGGGAGCCCAGTAGTAGCCGAGCCAGCCCTGCTTCTTTTCAAAGGCGTTGGAGATCGATCCGTCAAGACCGGCAGCCGAGCCCGTATCGACCAGTTCGAAACCCAGCTTCTCAGCGCCCAGTGCCTTGTAGAGGTTCGCGGTCGAAACCTGGCAATTCCAGCCCGACGGGCAGTTGATGACGGCGGCCTTCGAAGCGTCTTCAGGGGCCGGGAACAGTTCCGGATGTTTCAGCGCGTCCTGAACTGTCTTGATGTCCGGGTGAGCGTCAGCCAGGAACTTCGGGATCCACCAGCCTTCGACGCCACCTTCGCTGAGCAGCGGTGCAGCTTCGATCAGCCGGCCTTCCTTGATGGCGGCGTCGAGTGGCGTGCGCACGGCATTGACCCACAATTCGGGCGCCATGTCGGGCTGGGCTTTTTCGTTCATGGAGGTGAAGGTCGGCATGGTGTCGCCGGTCACCAGCGTAACCGTGCAGCCGTAGCCGTTTTCAAGAATATACTTGTCGACATGCGCGGCAACGCCGGCCGATGCCCAGTTCATTTCTGCGATGCTGACTTCGCCGCATTCGGCGGCTTGAGCGGAACCGGCAAGCGCATAGAGGCCGGCAGCGAGAATTGTGGAAGCGAGGAGCTTCTTCATGTTTAAGACCTCCCAGTCTTATGCAGCCAAAATCGTGGGGTCCATCGGGATACTGCATCTCCCGGAAACCCAATCGTTCAGGTTGAAGCAGGCCGGGGGGCTCTTGTGGCAAGGCCAATCTTTCATCCCCGCTGCGACGGCGTTGGAGCTTTATTGTCTGGCCGCCGAACTCTGTCGCCAGCCATCTCTCCTTTGTACCGTTAAGGTCAGCGTAAGTATTCCACTGGAGAAATCAACCTCCGGAATCGTCTTAAGCCATGCAGGCGGCGTTTGCGGGGTCTGGAAGGGGCCACGCAAGCTGTTGAATTTAATGAGCCGGGCAAGTTTTTTGTGCAAATGCGCCCCTCTATGGCGCAAAATTAGCGCTGCTTCACACAAGAGTTGCGGAGCGTGTTTTATCCCGGACAAATTCTGTTCCGTATGCGCCTTCGCATTGTTTTTCATCCGGCATGAAAAAAAGTGAAAAAAACACGTAATTCATCTTTGGTTAAGCTCTCACTAACCATCCGGTAACACTGTCAGGCTAATTGTTTTCCTGCGGCGGGGGATACTTGGCCGCCCGGCTGGATTAGGTTTTGCGTCCCGGCCGGAGCGATCTCCGGGTGTATGCCGGAGCGGCCATGTGTAGCTTTGGCAGACCGCACGGTTCCGGAAGGAACGGGTGCGGTTTTCGCGTTTACGGCATATCGTTTTTGCGGACAGGCACAAAAAAACCGCGCCCTTCAAACAAGGGCGCGGTTCGAAGTGTCAGTCTGGGAGTGGGGGTCAGCCGACGCTGCGTGTCCGGATGAAGCCGAGCGGGCCGAAGGGTGCGGACATGACCGTGTTGCGAACACGCGACTGGCTCTCGGGAACCTTCGAGTTCCAGGCGATCTGAACGAAATTGGGCTTGCTGAAGATGAACAACATCTGGGTGTGACCTTGGGTGTGGAGCGCCGTTCGCTCCGTGCTTTGATGCTGCTGATATAAGCCTGTTTTGGCGGAATACAACGAGTATTTTTGCCACGTGATGTCGCTTTTTGGATGGTCTGATATGCGTCCCATACAAGCCTTGCAGCGACCTGAAATATCGCGTGAAAACCGGATGCCAAACACGGCGGAAATGCGGCGGAATATGGCTTTTCTTGCGGTGGCTGCAATGCTAGAGGAGGCCTCATGACAAAGACGATCATGCTCCAGGGAACCGGCTCGGATGTCGGAAAAACGGTACTCGTGGCGGGGCTCTGCCGCATCGCTGCCAATCGTGGCCTGAAGGTCGCGCCGTTCAAGCCGCAGAACATGTCGAACAATGCAGCGGTTTCGGACGACGGCGGCGAAATCGGCCGGGCCCAGTGGCTGCAATCGATGGCGGCGCGCATTCCATCATCGGTGCATATGAACCCGGTTCTCTTGAAACCCCAGTCGGAGACCGGCAGCCAGATCATCGTCCAGGGCAAGGTGGCGGGGCAGGCGAGAGGCCGCGATTATCAGGCTTTGAAGCCGAGGCTGATGGGCGCCGTCATGGAAAGCTTCGAAATGGTGCGGACAGGCCTCGATTTGGTTGTCGTCGAAGGGGCTGGATCGCCCGCCGAAATCAACCTGCGCGCCGGCGATATCGCCAATATGGGATTTGCCACCCGCGCCAACGTTCCGGTTGTTCTCGTTGGCGACATCGACCGCGGCGGCGTCATCGCCTCGCTGGTCGGCACCCACACCATTCTGTCCGGCGAAGATCGTGCCATGATCAGCGGCTATATCATCAACAAGTTCCGGGGCGACGTGTCGCTGTTTGACGATGGGATTGCGGCGGTCGGCAGTTTTACCGGCTGGTCCTGTTTCGGCGTCGTGCCCTGGCTGAAAAGTGCCGCCCGCCTGCCGGCTGAAGATTCCGTGGTTCTGGAAAAGCTGGCGCGAGGGACGGGCAGGGCGTTGAAGGTCGCCGTGCCGGTTTTTTCGCGCATCGCCAATTTCGATGATCTTGATCCGTTGGCTGCCGAACCCGAGGTCGATCTCGTTTTTGTTCGCGCCGGCGAGCGCATTCCCGCTGACGCCGGTCTGGTGGTTATTCCGGGATCGAAGGCGACGATTGCCGATCTCGCCGATTTTCGCGCGCAAGGATGGGACCGTGATCTGCAGGCGCATGTGCGGCGTGGCGGCCGTGTCATCGGTATCTGCGGCGGCTATCAGATGCTCGGAAACCGGGTTGCCGATCCGCATGGCATCGAAGGCAATGTCGGTGAGATCCGCGGGCTCGGCCTTCTTGCGGTCGAAACGGAGATGGCGCCGGAGAAGACGGTGCGCAACAGCCGCGCCCGCTCGGCGATCTACGATGTGGCGCTGGAAGGCTACGAAATTCACCTCGGCCGTACCACCGGTGCCGACTGTACCCGGCCGGCTGTGATTATCGACGGCCGCCCGGATGGAGCGGTCTCCGCAGATGGCATGGTCAGCGGAACCTATCTGCACGGGCTGTTTGCCAGCGACGCCTATCGTGCAGCGCTGCTCAAAAGTTTCGGCATCGAAGGCGGCGGCGAAAACTACCGGCTGTCGGTTGACCGTGCGCTCGACGATGTCGCAGCCGAGCTGGAAGCCGTGCTGGAGCCGCGCTGGCTCGACAGCCTGATGTCCTGAGCCGAAGCGAACCCTTTTAGATTTCTCCGGATGCCTCGCGGCGTCTGCGGTCAAGCTCTTCGCTGTAACGGCGCAGCGTATGGCTTTCCGTCAACAGGCCAACGACGCGCCGTTCGATGAGATTGTTGACCACGGCCAGCCCATCGCTCTCCGTGGTGTCGAACAAGGCGGCTGCCTGCTTGGCGTTCATGTTCGGCTGCAGGAAATCGTTTGGGAGGCGGATGAAGCCGGAAAGGCCCTGCTTTTCCTCGCTGGCCTCGATGGGGCTGGCATAGACTTCGGGAACCTGAATGATGCCGGCATATTTTGCGCCGTCGACGACGACGACCCGTTGTGTCGATCCAAGCGGAAAGTCTCTCCGGAAATCCTCCAGCGTTGCCTGAATGTCGATCGTGCGGACATCGGTGCGCATCAGGCGGCCAACCGTCAGGTTCCTGATCCAGCCGACATCATGGGCGCTACGGATGCTTTCGCCGCGCAGGTGAAAACGCCATGTGGCGAATGAGTAGCCGAAGGTGGTCCGTACGACGAGTGATGAGGTGATCACGGCTGCCAGAACAAGGACGGTGATCGGAAAGTCGCCGGTGATTTCCAGTGCCAGGAATGTCATGGTCAGTGGCCCGCCGATAATGGCGACCGCCAGCGAACTCATGCCGACGACTGCGTAGATGACTGGCGTCAGCGTTGCGTGGGAAAATATGTAGGGCGCGGAAAAAGCAAACAGCTTGCCGAGCAGCGCGCCCATGAACAGCGAGGCAAAGAACAGGCCGCCGCGAAAGCCGGAGCCGATCGAGACGGCCGAGGCGAGTGATTTCATCAGGAACAGGCCGATCAGCATCGGGATCGCCGGCGAACTGGCGAGATTGAGATGCAGGGCGCCGTGACCGGCCGAAAGCACTTGCGGCGATACCAGTGCCAGAAGCCCGACGACGATGCCGCCGAGCGCCGGGCGCATGGGAGCAGGGATCGAGCTGCGGCGGGCAAGCCCCTCGATCAGCGAGACGCCCTTCATCAAAAGAATGCCCATGCCGGCGCAGAGGCAGCCGAGCAACAATGCCGGCAGATAGTCGGCCGGGACGACGGCGCCGAACTGACCGACATCGATGGTAAAATCGCCCGCATACAGCCATCTGGCCACGAGATTTGCGATCAGGGCGGAAACCACGACCGGTGTCAGCGACACGATCGTATAGGTGCCGATGATCAGCTCGAAGGCATAAAAGGCGCCCGTCAACGGTGCATTGAATGCGGCAGCGATGGCACCGGCGGCGCCGCAGCCGACCAGGGTGCGCAGGTCCGAGCGGCGAAGCTGCAGCGAGATGCCGAGTTTTGACGCAATGCCGGATGCGAGCTGCGTATAACCGGCCTCAAGCCCGACGGACGCACCAAAACCATTGGAGATCAGGTTCTGGATCGCAACGATAATGCTATCGGTCAGAGACAGGCGGCCACCATGCAGCGCGTTCGCCTCGATCGGGTCGACCATCGGCTTCTTGCGCCACGACGCCAGAACGACCATCACCAGGCCGAGAATGATCCCACCGGCCACCGGCGCGATCAATATGGAAATTTCGCCCTGCAGATTGCTGGAACTCAGCCTTTCGTCATCGGCAATGCCGAAGATCAGGCTGTGCAGGCGGCTCGATATGATGCTCATCGCGGTGACGGCAAGACCCGACGTAACACCGACGATCATGCCCGCGACGACCAGGCCGAGTTCGCTCCGCCGCGCAAAGGCCCGCATGCGCCCGAGATCGAAAAGCAGCGAGAGATAGCCGAGCCGCCGCAGGTTAAGTTTCGGAATCATCTTCAGCTTCATTGCCTGGCCATCCTGTCTCTGCGCCGTCGTGGGCATTTCCGCTTTTCTTCGAATTGCGAAAACGGCCTGTCTTTTTTTCTACGCAATTTCGGACGCAAAACCGCTGCGCACTTCCGCTGGAATTGCTCTAGAAGGCATGGTCTGGGAGATCAAGCTTAGTCTTGCCGAGGCCGGGCCAAACCATGGCGGCGAGTGAGTGCCGCAATTGACTTGATCCAGGCGAGCGCCTAATCATCGGTCATTGGATGGTTCCCGATATGCCGTTTGCATGTCGGGAGTAAATGGGAATGCGACGGGCCGGACCCAGACCGGGCGTCCTTATCGCAGCCGACCCCGCGACTGTAGAACGGTCAGGGTTCGCCATCCGGGAAAGCCGATGTTACCGGACTGTCCGTATTCGCGGCAGCGGCATGGATCGGCCCAACCGGAAAAGCCACTGGAGTGACGTCACGATCAGCCGGGGCCGGACGCCTCTATTATCTACGAATCGTCCACCTCTTCGTGATGCCCGTCGATTGCGGTAACGCAATCTGGCGCAAAACACTCCGGGAAGGCGAGGCGAACCCGTTCGTCCCATTTGGGGCGTGGCGCCGTGAGCCAGGAGACCTGCCATCCTCAAGGGCCCCGTTTTAGATTGGGGTTCGCCCAACCCAGGGAGAGATACTCCCGATGCCAGCACGGAGGTTGTCATGGCTTTATCATCCCGTCCCCGGAACGGCCTGTTTCGCGTTGCCGCGAATGCTGGTTTTCGTGAGCCAAGAATTCTTGTTCTTTCCGGCGCGCGCTGAGGCCGGGATCATTTCATGACATCGATACAGTCAGGCAGCGTGCTGGTTCTGGGCGGCGCCCGTTCCGGCAAATCCACCTTCGCCGAAAAACTCGTGACGGCGTCGGGTCTGCGCATGCATTACGTCGCGACCGGAAGGGCTTGGGACGACGAGATGCAGGCAAGGATTACCGAGCATCGCGATCGCCGCGGACCAGAGTGGCAGACCCATGAAGAGCCTCTCGATCTTGCCGGCTGCCTGAAGGCGATCGATGCGCCTGATCGCATCGTTCTGATCGATTGCCTGACGCTCTGGGTCACTAATCTGATGATGGAGCATCGGGATATTGCGGCGGAATTTAAACGGCTTGCGGCCTATGTGCCGCAGGCAAAAGCCCGGCTGGTCTTCGTTTCGAACGAGGTCGGCCTGGGCATCGTGCCGGAAAACCGGATGGCGCGTGACTTTCGCGACCATGCCGGCCGGCTGCACCAAATCGTTGCGGAGATATCCGCAGACGTCTATTTCATCGCGGCTGGATTGCCGCTGAAAATGAAGGGTTGATCCATGACTATTGAAAAGGCCGTCCACGGCAAGATCCCGGCGACCGTCATTACCGGCTTTCTCGGTGCCGGCAAGACGACGATGATCCGCAACATCCTGCAGAATGCTGGCGGCCGCCGCATCGCGCTGATCATCAACGAATTCGGCGATCTTGGCGTCGATGGCGACGTCCTGAAGGGCTGCGGCGCCGAAGCGTGCAGCGAGGACGATATCATCGAGCTGACCAATGGCTGCATCTGCTGCACCGTCGCCGATGATTTCATCCCGACCATGACCAAACTGCTGGAGCGCGAGAGCCGCCCGGACCATATCATCATCGAAACGTCCGGTCTGGCGCTGCCACAGCCGCTGATCGCAGCCTTCAACTGGCCGGATATCCGCACGCAGGTCACCGTCGATGGCGTCATCACCGTTGTCGATAGTGCAGCTGTTGCGGCCGGACGGTTTGCCGACGATCATGACAAGGTCGATGCGCTGCGCGTCAACGACGACAATCTCGATCACGAAAGCCCGATCGAGGAACTGTTCGAAGACCAGCTGACCGCGGCCGACCTGATCATCCTCAACAAGACCGACCTGCTCGATTCGACCGGCCTTGCCTTTGTCCGCAACGAGGTCTCTTCGCGCACCCACCGCAAGCCGACGATGATCGAGGCGAAGAACGGCGAGGTTTCCGCCGCCGTCCTGCTCGGCCTTGGTGTCGGCACCGAAAGCGACATCGCCAACCGTAAATCCCATCACGAGATGCAGCATGAGGCCGGCGAGGAGCATAGCCATGACGAATTCGACAGCTTCATCGTTGAACTGGGGTCCATTACCGATCCCGCCAGTTTCATCGAAAAGCTGAAGCGGATCATCGCAGAGCACGACGTGCTGCGCCTGAAGGGCTTTGCCGATATTCCCGGCAAGCCGATGCGCCTTTTGATCCAGGGCGTCGGCGCCCGCATTGACCAGTATTTCGACCGCCCCTGGGCTGCCGGCGAAGTGCGCCGCACGCGCCTGGTCGTCATCGGCCTGCACGACATGGATGAAGCGGCCGTGCGTGCTGCGATCGCTGCGGCGGTTTGACAATGGTGAGCGCGGCGTACCCCCCTCTGTCCTGGCGGACATCTCCCCCACAAGGGGGGAGATCAGCTGTGGCTGCCTCGCGCTCAAATTTCTTGGTGCAAGCGTCCCGGCACCGCGCGGCCCCGATCTTCCCCCTTGTGGGGGAGATGTCACGGAGTGACAGAGGGGGGTATCGCTGCCTTTGGGGAATACCATGCATCTCCTCCTAGCTCAGAAAGGCACGATTACCGACGGCGAGGAAGCGATCGATCTCGGTCAATCACCAGCCGATATCCTGTTCCTGTCGGCAGCGGATACCGAGCTTTCGTCGATTGCTGGCGCGCACCGCACGCGTGGAGGAAAGTCGAGCCTGCGGGTGGCAAGCCTTCTGACGCTCAAGCACCCGATGTCGGTCGATACCTATGTCGAGCGCACGGCGCGTCATGCCAAGCTGATCATCGTTCGCCCACTCGGCGGCGCCAGCTATTTTCAATATGTGCTGGAGGCGCTGCATGCAGCCGCCGTCACCCATAAATTCCAGATTGCCGTGCTGCCGGGCTGCGACAAGCCCGATCCCGGGTTGGAGCCGTTCTCGACCGTCTCTGCGGAAGACCGCAACCGCATGTGGGCCTATTTCACCGAAGGCGGCGCCGACAACATGGCGCGGCTGCTGCGCTATGCCGAGGCGCTGATCGACGGCGCGGAAAAACCGGAATCGGCAGCACCGCTGATGAAGGCGGGGATCTGGTGGCCGGGGCAGGGTGTGATCGGGGTCGAGGCTTGGAAAAAGGCCGCTGGGTTTGCTGCTTTCGGCGAGATTTCCCCCTCTGTCAGCGCTGCTGACATCTCCCCCTCAAGGGGGGAGAATGGCCTGCCGCACCCGGACGAGCCGGCAGCTTTTACTGTTGCGGCGAATTTACTGAAGGAGCGAGAGCTGTCACCAGCGATCTCCCCCCTTGAGGGGGAGATGCCCGATAGGGCAGAGGGGGGTATGCTTCCGGGAAACAAGAGCATCCCCTCCCATTTGAAGCCGGTAGCGGGAGAGGGACTCGAACCCCCGACAGTCGCCCTCTGCTTCTACCGTGCGCTGGTCCAAAGCGGCGAAACAAAACCTGTCGAAGCCCTGATCGAAGCGCTCAGTGCCGAAGGTTTGACAGTGCTGCCGGTGTTCGTGTCCAGCCTCAAGGATGCCGTGTCGATCGGCACGCTACAGGCGATCTTCGGTGAGGTACCGCCCACAGTGGTGATGAATGCGACGGGGTTTGCTGTTTCCGCGCCCGGCGCCGACCGTAAGTCGACCGTGCTTGAATTTTCCGATGCGCCGGTCCTTCAGGTGATCTTTTCCGGCTCGTCGCGGGCCGCATGGGAATCCTCGCCGCAGGGCCTGATGGCTCGCGATCTGGCGATGAACGTGGCGCTGCCGGAAGTCGATGGCCGCATCCTGTCGCGGGCCGTCTCGTTCAAGGCAGCGGCTGTCTATGACACCGATGTCGAGGCCAATATCGTCGGCCACGAGCCTCTCGCTGACCGCGTCGCCTTTGCGGCCAAGCTTGCGGCAAACTGGGCGAGGTTGCGTCAAGCGGCACCGGCTGAGCGCCGCGTGGCGATCATCATGGCGAACTATCCCAATCGCGACGGGCGGCTTGGCAATGGCGTCGGCCTCGATACACCGGCCGGGACGATCGAAGTGATGAAGGCGATGGCCACCGAAGGCTACGGCATCGATTCCATCCCTACCGACGGCGACGCGCTGATCCGCCACCTGATGGACGGCCCGACCAATTCGGTACGGGCGGATTGTCAGATCCGCGAAACGCTTTCGTTGAATCAATACAACACCTTCTTTGCGTCCCTTCCCGTTCAGATTCAGGCTGAAGTCACCGGCCGATGGGGCGAACCGCAAAGCGATCCGTTCTTCCGCGATGGCCAGTTCGCCTTGCCGCTCACGCGCTTTGGAAAAACACTGGTCGGCATTCAGCCGTCACGCGGCTACAATATCGATCCGAAGGAAACCTATCATTCGCCGGATCTCGTGCCGCCGCATGGTTATCTGGCTTTCTATGCGTACCTCCGCCGTGAATACGGCGCTCATGCCATCGTCCATATGGGCAAGCACGGCAATCTCGAATGGCTGCCGGGCAAGTCGCTGGCGCTGTCGGAGACCTGCTATCCGGAAGCTGTCTTTGGCCCGATGCCGCATCTCTATCCGTTCATCGTCAACGATCCGGGCGAGGGAACGCAGGCCAAGCGCCGCACCAGCGCCGTCATCATCGACCACCTGACGCCGCCGCTGACGCGGGCCGAATCCTATGGTCCGATGAAAGACCTGGAAGCGCTGGTCGACGAATATTATGACGCGGCCGGCGGTGATCCGCGGCGTCTCAGGCTGCTCAGCAAGCAGATCCTCGAACTGGTGCGCGATATCGGCCTTGATCATGATGCCGGTATTGCCGGCACGGACGGCGAGGACAAGGCGCTCGAAAAGCTCGATGCCTATCTCTGCGATCTCAAAGAGCTGCAGATCCGCGATGGCCTGCATATCTTTGGCGTGGCGCCGGAAGGCCGCTTGCTGACGGATCTGACGGTTGCCCTGGCAAGAGTGCCACGCGGGCAGAGCGAGGGCGGCGACCAGAGCCTGCAGCGGGCGATCGCGGCGGATGCGGGCCTGAGATTTTCCACATTGATCTCCCCCACAAGGGGCGAGATCAATCAGGAGCGTTCTTTCGACCCCCTCGACTGCGTCCTCTCAGATGGTTGGCTTGGCCCCAAGCCGGCCATCCTTGCCGAAGTCTCGGACGCCCCGTGGCGCACTGCCGGCGACACCGTCGAGCGCATCGAGCTGCTGGCCGCCCGGTTCGTCTCGGGCGAATTGCCGTGCCCGGATGACTGGATTGCCACCCGGGCCGTTCTTCACGAGATCGAAACCCGCCTCAAACCCTCCATTGTCCAATCCGGCCCCGCCGAAATCGCCGCCCTGATGACCGGTCTCGACGGCCGTTTTGTCGCTCCCGGCCCCTCCGGTGCGCCGACGCGCGGGCGGCCGGATGTGTTGCCGACGGGGCGCAACTTTTATTCGGTCGACAGCCGGGCCGTGCCGACGCCTGCGGCGTTCGAACTCGGCAAGAAATCGGCCGAGCTGTTGATCCGCCGCTATCTGCAGGATCACGGTGACTGGCCGACATCGTTCGGGCTCACCGCCTGGGGCACATCGAACATGCGCACGGGCGGCGACGATATCGCCCAGGCGATGGCGCTGATCGGCACCAAGCCGGTCTGGGATATGATGTCGCGCCGCGTCACCGGCTATGAGATCGTGCCGCTGGCGGTGCTCGGCCGACCGCGCGTCGATGTCACCTTGCGCATTTCCGGCTTTTTCCGCGATGCCTTTCCCGAGCAGATCGCCCTGTTCGATACGGCGATCCGCGCCGTTGGCGGGCTCGAAGAGGATGATGCCGACAATATGATTGCCGCCCGCATGCGGGCGGAAACCAAACGGCTGGCGGCTGCCGGCGTTGCGCCGAAGGAAGCATCACGGCGCGCCTCCTACCGTGTCTTCGGGGCGAAGCCCGGCGCCTACGGGGCCGGGTTGCAGGCACTGATGGATGAGGGCGGCTGGGACAATCGCGCCGATCTTGCCGACGCCTATCTCACCTGGGGAAGCTATGCCTATGGGGCTGGGGAAGACGGCAACGCCGAGCGCGGGCTTCTCGAAGCGCAGCTGAAGACCGTCGAAGCCGTCGTCCAGAACCAGGACAACCGCGAGCACGACCTGCTCGACAGCGACGACTACTACCAGTTCGAAGGCGGCATGAGCCTGGCCGTCGAGCAGATGGCCGGCACGCGCCCGACGATCTATCACAATGACCATTCGCGTCCGGAAAAGCCGGTGATCCGCTCGCTGGAAGAAGAGATTGGCCGGGTGGTGCGCGGCCGCGTCGTCAATCCGAAATGGATCGAGGGCGTCATGCGCCACGGCTACAAGGGCGCCTTCGAGATCGCCGCCACGGTCGACTACATGTTTGCCTTCGCGGCAACGACCGGCGCTGTTCGCAGCCATCATTTCGAGGCGGTCTACCAGGCCTATGTGATGGACGAGCGCGTCCGCCGGTTCATGGAGGACAAGAACCCGGATGCGCTGCGCGAAATGACCGACAAGCTGATGGAGGCGATCGACCGCGGCCTCTGGTCGCCGCGCTCCAACTCGGCCCGGTTCGAGTTGCAGGGGCTTTCGACGGCGGCCGAGTAACGGCGCTTCGCCAATGACAAAAACAAACGAATTCGCAGAGGACACACAATGAGTGAAGACGACGTACAGACAACCGAGACCGGCCCAGTCCACGATGAGGCACGCCACGCCATGAAGATGGCGAAGAAGAAGACCGCGCGCGAAAAGATCATGGCGACGAAGACGGACCAGAAGGGCCTGATCATCGTCAATACCGGCAAGGGCAAGGGCAAATCGACGGCCGGTTTCGGGATGATCTTCCGTCACATCGCCCATGGCATGCCGTCAGCCGTCGTCCAGTTTATCAAGGGCGCCTGGGAAACCGGCGAGCGCGACCTGATCGAGAAGCATTTTGGCGATGTCTGCCAGTTCTACACGCTGGGCGAAGGTTTTACCTGGGAAACGCAGGACCGTTCGCGCGATATCGCAATGGCGCAAAAAGCCTGGGAGAAGGCCAAGGAACTGATCCGCGACGAACGCAATTCCATGGTTCTACTCGACGAGATCAATATCGCGCTGCGCTATGACTATATCGATGTTGCCGAAGTGGTGCGGTTCCTGAAGGAAGAAAAGCCGCACATGACCCACGTCGTGCTGACCGGCCGCAACGCCAAGGAAGAATTGATCGAGGCTGCCGACCTCGTCACCGAGATGGAGCTGATCAAGCATCCCTTCCGCTCCGGCATCAAGGCGCAGGTCGGAGTCGAATTCTAAGCGGCTCTGCTTTTACCAGCCAAGCCAGATCCGGACCGGGTGGCCCGGATCTGCCAGGAGCTTGATCGCCAGTGCGATGCAGGTGACGACCAGAAGCGGCTTGATGATCTTGGCGCCGTTCTTCATCGCAAAGCGTGAGCCGACCTGCGCGCCGACAAATTGGCCGACGCCCATCACAAGGCCGACCTTCCAAAGGATCACGCCGTACAGCCCGAACACGATGAAGCCGCCGACATTCGAGCCGAAATTCAGGAATTTCGTGTGCGCCGTCGCCTTCAAGACGCCGAAACCGGCCAGTGTCACGAAGCCCAGCATGAAGAAAGAGCCGGTGCCCGGGCCGAAGACGCCGTCATAGAAGCCGATCAGCGGAACGAAGATGAGGCCGAAAAGGAAGGGTGTCATCCGGCGTGTCTGATCGACGTCGCTGATGTTCGGCTTGAGACCGAAATAGAGCGCGATGGCGATCAGGAAGAACGGCAGCACCGTCTTGAGAACGTCGCCGGGAACGATCGTCGCCAGCGCAGCACCCAGCGCGCCGCCAATCATGGCAAGCGCCGCCATCGGCAATTGTTCGACAAGGTTGACATGGCCGCGCCGCGCATAGGCGATGCTGGCGGAGCCCGATCCGAACAGCGACTGCAGCTTGTTGGTGCCCAGTGTTTCGAGCGGCGGAATGCCGGCGATCAGCATGGCCGGTATGGTGATCATGCCGCCGCCACCGGCGATGGAATCTATGAAACCGGCAAGGAAAGCGGCTGCAAACAGGAAGGCGAGGAGATGGGGAGCAAGATCGTGCACGGGGAGACTCGGACAGCCAGAGCGGATGAAAATTCAGCCACTGTGTGTCAGAGGTTTGCCGGAAATGCAAAGGCCGCCGAAAGGACCACGCTGGCCCTTCCTGAAAATCATGACGGGTTTGTGCCCTATTTGAAATGTGCCTCGGTCAGCACGTAGCTGTCGCGACGGTCGCGCCCATAGGCCTTGCGGGCAATATCATGCACCGCGTTGCGCGCCGCATCGAAGGCTGCAAGGCAATCGGCCTCGCTCGGGGCACGCGAGACGATCTTGGGAAGGGCGCCGATTTCAACGAAGAATTTTACTTCGAACATGCCGTCATGGCCGAGAAAGCGGACGCGTCTGGCGGTTTCGTCATAACTGCGGCTGGTGTTGGGAAACGTCAATGCCATGAAGCGATATACCTTAAACTATGAAAATACGAAGGCCGGATCTCACAGAATCCGGTTGTCTTCGACGGTGCGCAGCATGTGGCGATGCTGACCGTCGCTGTCGGGCTTTCTGGTCGTCTTGATCATGATCTCAGCCGTCTTGCGCACCGCCTTTGGTGTCGTCGCGGCGAGAACCTTGATCAGGGCAGGTTTTTTCTTGAAAAACATCATGGGCAGTCCTCCTGCATCTGACCGGCGGCAGGCCGCGAACGATCGATGCTGTTGTATTAAATGCCCGCGCGCCGAACGCACAAAATCCTGTGGCTCGTGACGTCACTCATTTTGATTGGTATCGCGATGGCAAGGAGCGGCTGGTGCTCGTCATCGTCAGAAATATTCCAATGCGGAATGCGGTGCCGCAAGCGTACGCGTCTTTGGTGGGCACCTCAGCCAGCCGTGGGCGTCAATTGAGGTTTAAGTGAGGTCACGCTGTGGCTCAGTAGGCGTCCGCTGCCAATGAGCGCGTAATCGTTTGTATGGCGCGGGCTGCGGCGCGAATGACGCAATCCGGTTTGACCGGGCAGGTGGCCTCCGGTAAACAGGAGGACGTGCGACGGTGCCCATCACGGTGGGCTGAAAGAGCGTCCGGTGCGGCCGACCCAGTCAGGGGGCTTCATCCGGTGCTGTCCAGACCGCTTCGAAGCCTTTGGCTGTCGAAGGCCCCGGCGCATCGTGATCATGCGGCTTGGGAGGCCCGTCTTTGTGATGCATCTGGATATCGGCGAACAGGCAGGTCGCAGGCCCCTCGTTCTCGGCCTTGGCTGCGAGCGCGGCACGCCTTGCGACGAGGTGATCCTGCTTGCCGAACAAGCGCTAGCCACGGCCGGCATTGATCACCTCATGCTCACCGGTATTGCTTCACTTGATAGCCGTGTGGCGGAACCGGCGATGCTTGCCGCCGCCACGCATTTTTCCGTTCCCTTCCTGGTTTTCGATGCCGGTACGCTGGAGGCGCAGTCGCCGCGGCTGCAAAATCCGTCGGACATCGTCTTTGCCTTGACCGGCTGCCACGGCGTGGCGGAAGCGGCGGCCCTGGCTGCGACAGGCAAGTCTGGCGCGCTGATCGTTCCGAAGATCAAGTCGGCTCATGCGACTGCTGCCATTGCTCGTGGAGAATTTATCGAGTCAAGTCAGGATGTTGCCGTTGGACGCTGGCAAAATGAATCCGTATCTTCATATCTGGAATCAAGGCTGCCTATGTCCATGGTATTGGGAGCCGCGCCATGACCGACACGTTGTTTTCCGGTCTGCCCGAACTGGCGCCGGGCTCGGTCTGGCTGGTCGGTGCCGGTCCCGGTGATCCAGGGTTGCTGACCCTGCATGCCGCGAATGCGCTGCGCCAAGCCGATATCATTGTCCATGATGCGCTGGTGAATGCCGATTGCCTGAGCCTGGCCAAGTCGGGCGCCATACTGGAATTCGCCGGAAAACGCGGCGGCAAGCCGTCGCCGAAACAGCGTGATATTTCGCTGCGGCTGGTCGAGCTGGCCCGCCAGGGCAAGCGCGTGCTGCGGCTGAAGGGCGGCGATCCCTTCGTCTTCGGCCGTGGCGGCGAGGAGGCTTTGACGCTGGTCGAACATGGCATCCCGTTCCGCATCGTGCCGGGCATTACCGCAGGTATCGGCGGGCTGGCCTATGCCGGCATTCCGGTCACGCACCGGGAGGTCAATCACGCGGTGACGTTTCTCACCGGCCATGATTCCTCGGGTTTGGTTCCCGACCGGATACACTGGGAAGGCATCGCCAAAGGCTCGCCGGTGATCGTCATGTATATGGCGATGAAACATATCGCCCAGATTGCTTCCAATCTCATTTCTGCCGGCCGCTCACCGGACGAACCCGTCGCCTTCGTTTGCAATGCCGCGACGGCGCAACAGACGGTTTTGGAAACGACGCTGTCGCGCGCCGAAGCCGATGTCATCGCATCCGGGCTTGAACCACCGGCCATCGTCGTTGTCGGCGAGGTGGTGCGCCTGCGGGCGTCGCTCGACTGGCTGGGCGCTCTCGACGGCCGCGTTCTGACGGCGGATCCGCTGTCGAGCCGGACTTACAAGGACCCGGCATGAGCGGTTTGTTGATCGCGGCGCCTTCGTCCGGTTCCGGCAAGACGACGGTGACGCTCGGAGTGATGCGAGCCTTGCGCAACCGTGGAATTCCGCTGGCACCGGGCAAGGCTGGCCCGGACTATATCGACCCGGCTTTCCATACAGCCGCGAGCGGCAAGATTTGCCTGAACTACGATCCATGGGCAATGCGTCCGGAGCTGCTTCGCGCCAATGCAGTCCTATCGACTGCGGGCCGCGAGGCGCTGATCATCGAGGCGATGATGGGGCTCTATGACGGTGCGATCGACGATACAGGCTCGCCCGCAGATCTCGCCGCGATGCTGGGTCTTTCCGTCATACTGGTGGTCGATTGCGGCCGTATGGCGCAATCGGTTGGGGCGCTGGTGCGCGGCTATGCCATGCACCGCGACGATGTGCATGTGTCCGGCGTCATTCTCAACAAGGTCGGTAGCGTCCGCCACGAAACGATGCTGCGCGGTGCGCTGCATGCGATCGGCATGCCGGTGCTGGGCGTCTTGCGGCAGGATGCTGCAATGAAGCTGCCGGAACGCCATCTCGGCCTTGTGCAGGCCGGGGAGCACGGTGCGCTGGATGCTTTCATCGAGCACGCAGCAATGCAGGTCGAAAAGGGTTGTGATCTGGACGCAATCCTGTCCCTTGCACGGTTGAGCCCGTTCCCGCGTTCGCAGGGCGATGTCCCGCCCTTGAAACCGCTCGGCCAGAAAATCGCCATCGCCCGCGATGTCGCCTTTGCCTTTTGTTACGAGCATCTGCTGTCTGGCTGGCGGCGCGCCGGTGCCGAGCTGACATTCTTTTCGCCCCTCACCGACGAGACACCTGCTGCCGATGCCGATGCCGTCTATCTACCGGGCGGCTATCCCGAGCTTCACGCCGGGCTTCTAGCCGATGCCGGGCAGTTCAAATCCGGCATGGCAACGGCGCGGGATCGTGGTGCGCGGATTTTCGGCGAATGCGGGGGTTACATGGTGCTGGGCGAGGGGCTTGTCGCCGCCGATGGCAAGCGCTACGGAATGCTCGGTTTCCTGCCGCTCGCCACCAGTTTTGCCGAGCGCAAGCGGCATCTGGGCTACCGGCGGGTCACTCCGCTCGATGCCGTTTTTTTTGATGGTCCGATGATGGCGCATGAATTTCACTATGCCACGATCCTGTCGGAGGGCGCTGCCGACCGGCTGTTCGATACGGCCGATGCCGCAGGCACACTGCTCGGATCTGCCGGGCTGCGGCGCGGACAGGTCGCCGGCTCCTTCATGCATCTCATCGACACGGTTCGCTCCGCATGACTGCGCCGATCATGCACGGTGGTGGAGTTACTGAGGTTGCGGCGGTGTTCGGCGGCAGACCCGAGGACTGGCTGGACCTCTCGACCGGCATCAATCCCAATCCTGTCGCGTTGCCGGATGTTCCGATCCAGGCATGGCACCGCCTGCCGGATCGTTATTTGGTGGACAGTGCGCGAAATGCGGCTGCACGCTACTATCGCAGCGATGACAGTCTGCCGCTTCCCGTTCCCGGCACTCAATCGGTCATCCAGCTCTTGCCGCGTCTTGTCGCGCCGGGCAGGCGCATCGCCATTTTTGGACCGACTTACGGCGAATATGCGCGAGCCTTTACCAGTGCCGGTTTTGCGATCGACGAAATCTTTACGCCCGATCAACTGACGCCGGATCATGGTCTGGCCGTTCTGGTCAATCCCAACAATCCGACCGGACGGACCTTCTCGCCAACGGATATCCTCGATATGGCGCGGCGTATGAAGGCCAATGGCGGGCTTCTGCTTGTCGATGAAGCATTTGGCGATACCGAGCCGCAGCTCAGTGTGGCAGCGCAGGCCGCCGGTCACGACAATCTCATCGTCTTCCGCTCGTTTGGCAAATTTTTCGGTCTGGCCGGGCTCCGGCTCGGTTTTGTCATCGCAGCAGAGCCGGTTCTTTCGGCCTTCCAGGAATGGCTCGGCCCCTGGGCGGTGTCGGGACCGGCCCTGGTGATGGCGACAGAACTGATGCGCGGCGACACCCAGGCGGTTCAGTCGCTGATTCTGGCGCGCAAGCAAGGTCTTGAAGTGGTCTTGCGGCAGGCCGGGCTGAAGATCATCGGTGGCACGCCGCTTTTCACCCTGATCGAGCACAAACGGGCATCCGATCTGCACGAGCATCTCTGCCGAGGGTGGATTTTGACGCGGAAATTCGCCTATGCGCCGTCCTGGCTGAGGATTGGGCTTGCACCCGATGCGGCAGGCGATACACGTTTGGCGGATGCCTTGCGCAGCGCGCACCTCGCCTGAACGGACCCTTCTATGTCGACCGGAATTCTGCTTGTCCTGATCGCTGCCCTTCTGCTCGACCGGATCGTCGGCGATCCCGATCGGCTGTGGCGCCGGCTGCCGCATCCGGTGGTGCTGTTCGGTGCGATGATCGGCTGGTGCGACCGGACGTTCAACCGCAAGCGCCTGGGGGAAGAGGCCTTGCGGATCAGCGGTGTTCTGGTCATTTCCGGATTGCTGCTGTGGAGCCTGTTTTGCGGCTGGTTGCTGCACAAGGTGTTCATGCACATCGGCATTTTCGGCTGGTTGCTTGAAACGATCGTCGTTGCGGTATTCCTGGCCCAGAAAAGCCTCGCCGATCATGTGACGCGGGTGGCCACCGGTCTTCGCACCGGCGGACTTGAAGGTGGCCGCAGGGCGGTGTCGATGATCGTCGGACGCGATCCGGAAACCCTGGACGAGCCGGCGGTTTGCCGCGCGGCGATCGAAAGCCTGGCGGAGAATTTTTCCGACGGTGTCGTCGCTCCGGCCTTCTGGTATGCGCTGCTCGGCCTGCCGGGCCTGATTGCCTACAAGACGCTCAACACCGCCGATTCGATGATCGGCCACAAGACCCCGAAATACCTTCATTTCGGCTGGGCTTCTGCCCGTCTCGACGATGCAGCCAATATTCCGGCTGCGCGGCTGTCGATCCTGCTGATTGCTGCCGGTGCCACCCTGACCACTGGGCGGCGCGCGGCCGGCAATGCCCTTGGTGTCGCATTGCGCGACCATGGACTGCACCGCTCGCCCAATTCCGGCTGGCCAGAAGCTGCGATGGCCGGCGCCCTTGATGTACAATTGGCAGGCCCCAGAATCTATGCGGGCGCACTGGTCAATGAACCGATGATCAACGGAGCAGGCAGGGCGGTGGCAACGGTCGCAGATGTGGAGACGGGCGTCTCCATATTCTACAGCGGTTGCGGATCACTGGTAGTCTTGGTGGCCATCGTGGCCGTTCTCTTCAGTATAGTTTAAAGTTTTTACTCGGTTCGAAAAAATTGAACGCGTTCGCGTTAACGCAGAATTTTCCAATTGTCTTAAACGTCTATAATTTCAAATACTGTAAAGTCTGTGTCGTGTCGGGACACCAGTAAAAATCTGCGTATATTTCGGAGAGGGTTTTTCATGCGTAAATTCTTCGTGGCCTTTTTGGCATTTTTATTGATGCAATTTCATTCGCCTTCAGCTTTCGCTGCCAATCTTATTGCAAGGGTCAGCCTTTCTTCTCAAACCATGACTGTGTCGCAGAATGGTTTCGTCCGCTATCGCTGGAAGGTTTCCACCGCGCGCAAGGGTTATGTCACGCCGCAGGGAAGCTGGAGCGCCAAGTGGCTGTCGAGAGATCATCGCTCGCGCAAATATGACAATGCGCCGATGCCTTACGCAGTGTTCTTCAACGGTGGTTACGCCGTTCACGCCACCTTCGACCTCAAGCGCCTCGGCCGTCCGGCCTCGCATGGCTGCATCCGCCTGCATCCGGAAAATGCCGCCGAGTTTTTCGCGCTGGCCAGCCAGTACGGTCTGAAGAACACTCAGATCGTCGTCAGCCGTTAATCGGATGCGGCAATGACTTGAGGCCGGCAGGGGGCTGGTCTCAAGTCATTTTGATAGTTTCAGTTGAGATTGATGACGACTTTGCCGAAAGCGCCGCGATCGAGATGGTCGAGGGCCGGGTGCAGGTCTTCCAGCGGATAGCGGGCATCGATGACCGGTTTGATCCCGGTCGAATCGATGGCGCAAACGAAATCCTCCAGCGATCGCCTGTGGCCGACGCTGATCCCTTGGATGACCGGCGATTTCAACAACAGTGGCCCTGCAGGCCCGGCGACCTCGAAACCTTCGAAAACACCGATGACCGAAATCCGTCCATGCACCGCCACCGCGCGGATGGACTGCCCAAGATTGGCGCCGCCGGCGATTTCCAGAATGTGATGGGCGCCTTCGTCGCCGGTGATCTTGTAGACGGCCTCGACCCAGTCCTCCTTGCTGCTGTTGATGCCATGATCGGCGCCGAGCGCCTTGGCCCGGTCAAGCTTGCTGTCGCTACGGGAGGTGACAATGACATTTGCGCCATGCGCCGTGGCGATCTGAACCCCGAACAGCGCGACGCCGCCGGTGCCCTGGACGAGTACGGTCGATCCGGCCCTCAGCTTGCCGAGTTCGATCAGCGCAAACCAGGCGGTCAATCCAGCAACGGGCAGGGCGCTTGCCTCGGCATCGTCAAGGCTGTGCGGCGACGCGGCAAACCAGCCTTCCGGAAACACGACATAGTCGGCCAGAACGCCCTGATAGGCGCCGCCAAGGGTCTTGTAGGCTGGCGTGCGGGCCGTGCCATTGTCGCGACCGTCGATCCAGTCCGGCTTGAAGGTGGACATCACCCGGTCGCCGGGCTTGAAGCGGGTCACACCGGATCCGATGCTGTCGACCACGCCGGCCATGTCGGAGGCAGGAACGAACGGCGTGGGCAGTGTCAGTCCCATGCCCGTCTCAATCACCAGCTTGTCCCGATAGTTGAGCGAGGCGGCCGAGACCTTCACCCGGATTTCGCCTGGGCCTGGTTCAGGGATCGCCACGGTCTCCAGTTTCAGATTGTCGCGGCCGATGGCCGGCATCGACCAGCGCCTCATTGTTTCCGTCATGTTTGTCTCCTGGCATTTGGAATGTTCCAAGCGATGAGACAAAGCTAGCATTGCGTTTCAGTCGTCAGTGGCGATATGATTTCCACTCATTGTTTCCTTAAAGGCTACAAACCAGATGAATGATCGCATGAATGGGGTGTCGGTTTTTGTCGAAGCGGTGGAGGCCGAGAGTTTTTCCGCGGCCGCCCAGCGGCTCAACTTGTCGCGTTCGGCTGTCGGCAAGACCATTGCACGGCTGGAAGACCGGCTGGGCGCCCGACTGTTCCATCGCACCACCCGCAGCCAGACCCTGACGGAGGATGGCCAGGCTTTTTACGAGCGCTGCCTGCGGGCGTTGGAAGAGCTGAGGGCAGGTGAGGCCATGCTCGAATCAGGGCGCAAGGAGGCTGCGGGCCGGTTGCGGGTTTCGATGCCCGTCCTGTTCGGCCGCCGCTGTATTGCTCCGATCCTGCTGAAACTGGCCGGCGAACATCCGAAGCTGGAGCTTGACCTGAATTTCACCGATAGCCGGATCGATATCGTCGAAGAGGGGTTCGATCTCGCCATTCGCAGTGGTCCCCTCGGTGAATGGCCGGGGCTGATGACACGCCGGCTGGCGCATCAGCGCATGACGGTCTGTGCCTCTCCGGATTATCTGAGCATTCATGGTACGCCGACGACCACAGACGAGTTGCGGGATCATCATGCGATCCTCTATGCCCGCTCTGGCCGTATCCGTTCATGGCTTTTTCCGGTCGAGGGTGGGCCGGACGCCGAAATCCTGCCGCCTTCGCGCATGCATTTCGATGATCTGGAGATGATCGCCGATGCCGGGGTTTCGGGGCTTGGACTTGTCTGGCTGCCCTGCTGGCTTGTCCAGGACAAGCTGCGCGATGGCCGCCTTGTCCGGCTGTTTGCGGATGAACGCCGCCTGTCTTTTGATTGCCACGCCGTCTGGCCGCAGACGCCGCATCTGCCGCTGCGTGTCAGGCTCGCGATCGATGCCTTGGCTGCTGATCTCCCGGCCGCAACAGGTCTTTGAGGCCGGTATTGCGGGCTTGGCTTGATGTTTGGGCAACACCGTAGTCATAAATGCAACTCTTGCGCCCAAGGCCATTGGCTTTTCAGCCGCATTTACCTATAGGTTCGCCAAAACATGTATTCTAAAGAGGTATGCGCGTGACAGCTACATTCGACAAGGTTGCCGACATCATTGCGGAAACGAGCGAAATCGACCGCGAGACGATTACGCCGGAAAGCCACACTATCGACGATCTCGGCATCGACAGCCTGGACTTCCTCGACATCGTCTTCGCGATCGACAAGGAATTCGGCATCAAGATCCCGCTGGAGCAGTGGACGCAGGAAGTCAACGAAGGCAAGGTTTCGACGGAAGAATATTTCGTCCTGAAGAATCTCTGCGCCAAGATCGACGAACTGAAGGCCGCCAAGGGCTGATGACGATATCGCGCGTTTAACACGCGGGAACACGTGCATGAGTGATATCAATGCCGCCTGTCGCGTGGACCGCGCTTGACAGGCGGCATTTGCGTTTTTACTTGACGGTCGCATGATCGCGACGCCGGACCGGTTCGGGCGGGGTCATGCGGATTTGAAATTCGGAGTGTTCCGGCGCTGTTTCCAAAGCGCCGCGCTCTGGGCCAAGCTGGATTTGCTCCTGATGCTCCTTGAATATTTTCAGATGATCGATCGGGTCGAAACGGTCGATCTCAACGCCAAGACGCTGACGGCGCGCTCTGTGGTTCCGGCCAAAAGCCCCGTCTTCGAAGGCCATTTCCCCGGTTACCCGTTGGTTCCGGGTGTCCTCTTGATCGAGACGATGGCGCAGGCCTGCGGTTTTCTCGTGCTGGCTGCCACCGATTTCGCCGCCATGCCGTTCCTGATGTCGGTCGATAGCGCCAAGATGCGCACCTTCGTCGAGCCGGAGGCCGTCCTCGACATCGAGGCATTTCTTGAACACGACGGTTCCGGCTTTGCCGTCGTCAAGGCAAAGATCACCTCGCAGGGCAAGAGGGTCTGCGATGCACAGCTGAAACTGCGCACCATGCCGTTCGATCAGGTGCCGCTCGGCCCGATCGTCAAGAAGCGTGCCGAAGAAGTTGGGCTGATGGCTGCAATCGCCGCCTCGGCCGCGACGGGGGAATGACGATGAGCAAATCCGCCAATGATGTTGTAATCACCGGTGTCGGCATCGTCACCAGCCAGGGTGTCGGCACCGAGGTGCACACCGCACTTCTGATGGCTCCAGAGCCGCCGGTCGTGCGTGTCGAGACCGAGCGTTTCGCGCCTTATCCGGTGCATCCGCTGCCGGAGATCGACTGGTCGCAGCAGATCCCCAAGCGTGGCGACCAGCGGCAGATGGAAAACTGGCAGCGCCTCGGCGTCTTTAGTGCCGGGCTGGCGCTTGACGATGCAGGTTTCAAGGACGATCTGGACGCCTGCGGCAGCATGGACATGATCGTGGCGGCCGGTGGCGGTGAGCGCGACATCAATGTCGATTCGCTGATTGTCGATGAAGCGCTGAAGCGCAACGACCGCGAACAGCTGCTCAACGAAAAGCTGACGACCGAATTGCGTCCGACGCTGTTTCTCGCCCAACTGTCAAACCTGATGGCCGGCAACATTTCCATTGTCCACAAGATCACCGGCTCCTCGCGCACCTTCATGGGCGAAGAGGGCGCCGGTATTTCTGCGATCGAAACTGCCTTTGCCCGTATCAAGGCCGGGCAATCGACCCATACGCTGGTCGGCGGCGCGTTTTCGGCCGAACGGCAGGACATGATTCTGCTGATCGAGGCTGTTCAGGGCCATGCGCTCGGCGATCACCACCCGATCTGGTCGCGCAAGCCTGAAAACGGTGGCGGCATGATCACCGGTTCGGTCGGCGCGTTCCTGATGCTCGAATCGCGTGAACATGCTGAGGCGCGCGGCGCCCGCATCTATGCAACGATCGATGCCGTCGGCGGAGATCGCGGCAGCCGCGAGGGGGATCGCTTCGAGCAGCGTTTGCAATATCTCTCTCAGCCTGCCGCCGATGCTGATCCGTCCACGACGGTCGTTTTCTCCGGCACCACGGGGTTTCCGGACCTTGCCGCACGCGAAAAGGCGTTTCTCGACGCGCAGTTCCCGAAGGCTGCCGTGCGTGCCTATGGCGGTCTTGTCGGTCACACGCTGGAAGCCCAGTTTCCGCTGGGATTGGCCTTTGCGGCTCTGTCGCTTGGCGCGGGCGCCAAGGTGCCGCCATTCGATCCGGCGGGTGAGGCACCCATGCAAAAGCCTGCAAAGACGGCCATCGTCACGACGATCGGTCATGCACGCGGCGAAGGCATTGCCGTGCTTTCGGCAGAAGAATAAGGAGCGGCAGATATGACCAGCGCTTACAAGGATCATCTCGGCCGCCCGTTGATCGCCGTCACCGGCATGGGCGTCATCACCTCGCTCGGCCAGGGCGTCGAGGACAACTGGAAGGCACTGACCTCGGGCGTCTCCGGTATCCACAAGATTACCCGGTTCCCGACCGATGGCCTCTCAACCCGAATCAGCGGAACAGTCGATTTCATTGATATTCCAGCCGAAAACTCCGTCGAGCGTTCTTACGCCTTTGCGCGTGAAACGACGGCGGAAGCGCTTGCGCAGGCCGGCCTGTCCGGCGATTTCAACGGCCCGCTGTTTCTTGCGGCACCGCCGATCGAGCCGGAATGGAGCGCCCGCTTCGAGCTCGCCGATCGTTCGCCGCCATCACAGAAGCCAGGCGACGCCTATGACCGCTTTCTCGCCGCCATGCGCGATCGTGCCGATCCTGTTTTCCATGAGGCGGCATTGTTCGGGGCTATTTCCGAGCGCTTGTCCGACCAGTTCGGTACCCGCGGACTACCGGTGACGCTGTCGACGGCCTGCGCTTCAGGCGCAACGGCTATCCAGCTCGGTGTTGAAGCAATCCGCCAGGGCCGCACCGACCGGGCGCTCACCGTTGCCACTGATGGTTCGGTCAGTGCCGAAGCACTGATCCGGTTCGCACTTCTGTCGGCTCTCTCCACTCAGAACGATCCGGCGGAGCGGGCCTCAAAACCCTTCTCCAAAGATCGCGACGGTTTCGTCATTGCCGAAGGTGCTGCAACGCTGGTGCTGGAATCGCTGGAAGCAGCGGTCGCGCGCGGCGCAAAAATCTACGGCATCCTGAAAGGCTGCGGCGAAAAGGCCGATTCGTTCCACCGCACGCGCTCTTCGCCAGATGGCGGCCCGGCGATTGCGACGATCCGCGCAGCGCTTGCCGATGCTGGTCTGAGCGAAGGCGATATCGGCTATATCAACGCCCATGGTACATCGACGCCTGAAAACGACAAGATGGAATATGGCGCGATGTTGTCGGTGTTCGGCGAAGCACTGCCGTCCATTCCGGTGTCGTCGAACAAGTCGATGATCGGCCACACATTGACGGCTGCCGGTGCGGTCGAGGCGGTGTTCTCGCTGCAGACGATCCTGACAGGCACGGTGCCGCCGACGATCAACTATCAGAACCCCGATCCATCTATCATTCTCGATGTCGTGCCGAATGTGAAGCGGGATGCGCAGGTCACTGCCGTCCTGTCTAACTCCTTCGGCTTCGGCGGTCAGAACGCCAGCCTTGTCATGGCTGCCGAACCGGCCTAATCGGACATCATATTTTTTCGAGGCAAATACGCCTCGGGCTTAAGGACTTATATCATGCGCGCTTTGCAACTGGTCGATGACCGCAAGCTGGAAATCACCGACCTTCCCGAGCCGGAAGCGCCCGGTCCCGGTGAAGTCACCCTTCGCGTCAAGGCGGTCGCGCTCAACCATATCGACGTCTGGGGCTGGCGGGGCATGGCCTTTGCCAAGCGCAAGATGCCGCTGGTGATCGGTGCTGAAGCATCCGGCGTGGTCGATCAGATCGGCCCGGGTGTATCCAATGTTCTGCCGGGACAGCTTGTCTCGATCTATGGTGCCCGCACCTGCGGTCTTTGCCGTCCGTGCCGCGAAGGCCGCGATAATCTCTGCGAACATGTCGGCGGTGTGCATGGCTTCCATCTCGATGGCTTTGCGCAGGAGAAGGTCAATCTTCCGGCGCGCCTGCTCGTTCCGGCTCCTCCGGGCGTCGATGCGGTGGCTGCGGCCGTCGCACCTGTCACCTTCGGCACCGTCGAGCACATGCTGTTTGACAATGCCAAGCTTGAGCCCGGTGAAACCATCCTGATCCATGCCGGTGGTTCCGGTATCGGCTCGGCGGCGATCCAGCTTGCCAAGAAGATCGGCTGCACCGTCATCACTACCGTCGGCTCCGACGACAAGATCGAGAAGGCCAAGGCGCTCGGCGCCGATCACGTCATCAATTACCGCAAGGACCGTTTTGAGGGCGTCACCCGCAAACTGACCAAGAAGAAGGGCGTAGATGTCGTCTTCGAACATGTCGGTAAGGATACCTTCGCAGCCTCGATGTTCGTCCTTAAGCGCGGCGGCCGTCTGGTCACCTGCGGCTCGACCTCCGGCGTTTCGACGGAAATGAACCTGATGATGCTGTTCCAGCAGCAACTGAAGCTGTTCGGCTCCTTCGGTTGCCGGATGGAGAACATGGCCAACGCCATGCAGAAGATGGCGCGCGGGCTCGTTCACCCGGTGATCGACACCGAGGTTGGTTTCTCCGAGATCGACAAGGCGCTGGAGCGCATGGAAACACGCCAGGTCTTCGGCAAAATCATTCTGCGGATGGACTGAACACCGTGCGCATGCTGATTACACGGTTGGTTCTATCCGCGGAGCGGTTTCGTCAGTGGTCGATTGCCCAGTTCGTCTTTCTGTTGCTGGGCACACTCAAGCTGTTTCCAGCCAGAGGTGCCATCGAGTTTTCCGCGCGCTTCACGCGCTGGCTCGGGCCGAAGCTGAAGCATCGTCATACGCTGACGATGACCAATCTTCGCAACGCCTTTCCCGAAAAGAGCGAGGCGGAGATCGAGGCGATCGCGCTGGAAAGCTGGAGCAGCATTGGCCGGCTCGCCGCCGAATATGTGTTCCTGGACGAGCTTTTCGATTTCGATCCGGAAAACCCGAAACCCGGCCGTATCGAGGTTTCCGGTATCCCGCTGTTCCTGGAACTGCGCGACAATCCGCGTCCGTTTATCGTCTTCACCGCCCATACTGGCAATTTCGAGCTCCTTCCGGTTGCAAGTGCCGCGTTCGGGTTGGATGTGACGGTGCTGTTCCGGCCGCCGAACAATCCCTATGTCGCTGACAAAGTTTTCGATTTCCGCAAGCAGCGCATGGGCAACCTGGTCCCCTCGCATGCCGGCTCGTCGTTTACACTGGCGCGCAAGCTTGAGGCCGGAGGTGCTGTCGGTGTTCTGGTCGATCAGAAATTCCGCAAAGGCCTTACGACGACGTTTTTCGGCCGCGACGTGAAGACCAATCCGCTGCTGGCCAAGCTGGTGCGGCAATTCAATTGCGAAGTCTATCCGGCCCGCTCGATACGCCTGCCGGACGGACGCTTTCGCCTTGAGCTGGAGCCGGCGATTGAAATCCCGCGCAAGGCCGACGGTGGTGTTGATGTCAATGCGACGGCGCAGTTGCTGAACGACAAGGTCGAAAGCTGGGTGCGCGAATATCCGGGGCAGTGGCTCTGGTATCACGACCGGTGGCACATCAAAAAACATTTGAAAGACTGAGCATATTCTTCGTCTTCCGGAGGTCTCGGCAGGCGATCAACCCGTCTTCATGACAGGCAGAGATGGATGAGTGAGTCCTCACTTTTTGTGCATGTGACTGGTAATTTTTCCGATTTGCGGGTGTCCGCGTGCCGCAAATGCTGCTGAGATTGCGGAAGGCAGCGCGGCATTACGGTGCATTCCATATTGAATGCCTAAAATAAGTTCACCGGAAACGTTTCAGGTGATTTTTCAGGTGTTGAACACTACCTTTTTGGGTGTAGACTTCTGTTATTACTGTTTGGCGATTGCAAGCGCTTCGGGTCTTTTGAATGGCGCTTTTCAATCGATTTGATTATTGATTGCGTTCAATTTTCCCGGGCTTTTTCAGGCTCTGTCGGAAAATTGGGGAGCGGGGTGGAAATTGAAGGCACTGATCGAGCTCTTCTGGTTCAAATATTCTCAGCTGCAATATGCGGTCAAATCCGGTGATGATCTGCTGATCAGCATTCTCGATCGCGAGATCGATCCGGTTCTGACCGCGATCTATGAGGAGAAGGCCGAGACCGTCATTGACGCTCGCCTGCAGTTTCAGTTCGTCCTTGATCTGCTGCGCAAGGAAGCCGACGACGTTTCCAGCGTTCTGCGCCAGCGCGTTGTCTTGCAGACGCTGGCCGACCGTTATTTTTTCGCTGGTAGCAACGAGATCGCCGAAAAACCGTGGATGTCGCCGCCGCCCTCGGTCGCGGCGCGCAGGGGCCGGGCCGACGAGGGGTTTCTCAATGAAGCGATCCTCGACTGCCTGCCGGACCGCGTTGCGGTCATCACGCCGGATTACCGCTATCTCTATACAAACCCCGTCAACGCGGCCCGGTTGGAAGAGCGTCCGATGGATCTCGTCGGCCGCCATATTGTCGAGTTTGTCGGCATCCAGCGGTTCGAGCAGCGGGTCAAGCCCAATCTCGATAAGTGTTTTTCCGGTGAATTGGTCGATTATACCTTCGCCAAGGATGTCGGAAATCGCACAGTGGTGGTCCGTTGCCGGATGACGCCGTGCATGTCCGGCACCGGCAAGGTCATCGGTGCCATTCTTGTGCTGCAGGAAATTGCCGACCGCCGCCGCTCGATCGCGGCCTGAGTGTGAAAGGCGAGGGCTGTTGCCCTCGCGCTCTGCTCGTTGACTGTTACTTGTCTGACCAAACAGCCAGTTCGTATCCGTCCGGATCCTGGAAATGGAAGCGTCTTCCGCCCGGGAAGGAAAAGGTCTCGACGACAATGTGGGCGCCTTGCTTTTCCAACCGCGCCTGTGTTTCTGCAAGGTCATCGGCATAGAGGATGATCAGCGGGCCACCGGGTTTTGGTGTTCCTGTGGTCAAGCCGCCGGTCAGCCGGCCGTCGGTGAATTCGCAATATTGCGGGCCGTAATCCGTGAACGTCCAGCCGAATGCGGTGCCGTAAAAAGCCTTTGAGCGCGCAATGTCGGTCACGGCGAACTCGATATTGTCGATCTGGCGGTCTGTGCCCTTCTGTCCCATGGTGGTCTCCTTTATACTTCCATCTGTTCTTTCAATGCGTTGAGGTCTTTCTGGACCCAATCGGCATCGCTGTCGAACTGTTCCTTGCTCATGCCGGGCTGCCTGAGTAGCGTGAACATCACTTCGGCTCCGCTGCCGTTCGGCACGACACGCAGAGCGTTGTGGACTGCAAGTCCCGTTTCCAGTGTGACGAGGTGGTCGAGCACGCCAAAATCATTCAGAGGAGTGAAGCTGATGCGGGCATTGCCGAGCGCGCCGTGTGCCACCCAATCCTCGCCGTCCGGCTCCAGCCCTGCGGCAAGGCCGGATGCCCAGAGTGGCATATTGTCTGGCCTAGCTGCGAACGTGTAGACGTCGCGCCAATTCCTTTCGATCGTGATGTGGATGATTTTTGCTTCCATCGCAGCCACGCTGTTCCCTCCGTTCAAACCATTGCCGAATATGCCGCCGCCATGGAGCAGAAAATTGAACAAAACGGACAATCAGGCCGTGGCCTGCTGCCTAGTCTTCAAGGGAGGCAATCCTTGAATTTACCGTTATCCGCGCGGTTTTCCCTGCGCGACACTCAGGGGTTCAAAGCCTACCCCATCGCCCCGGAAAAGTATCACTTTTGACAACAATCACTTGTCGTTAATCGATTTGAATGCCAAAACTCCCTCAGCATCCGCAGAGCGTGTTCAGGCATTCGTAGCCGAACAAAATCACCCTGCAAGTTCAATCTGGTGGAGCCGTGCGCACGCCCAGCCGGGCATTGGCAGCTTCACTGTCCAACGGAGGCACATACGTGGCACAGGCAGAAATCGGCCTTATCGGTCTTGGCGTTATGGGATCGAATCTGGCGCTCAACATTGCCGAGAAGGGCAATAAGATCGCAGTCTTCAACCGCACCGTGGAGGCGACGCGGAGGTTCTATGCCGAAGCAGGCAGCTTGCAGAGCCAGATCGTGCCGTGCGAGACCATCGAGGAATTCGTCGCTGCGATCCGCCCGCCACGACCGATCATCATCATGATCAAGGCCGGTGAACCGGTCGATCAGCAGATGGAACTGCTCAAGCCTTATCTTGAGAACAACGACATCATGATCGATGCCGGCAACGCCAATTTCCGCGACACCATGCGCCGCTTCGACAATCTCAAGGACAGCGGCCTGACCTTTATCGGCATGGGCGTGTCCGGTGGTGAGGAGGGCGCGCGTCACGGCCCGTCCATAATGGTCGGCGGCAAGGAAGAGTCCTGGAAGCGCGTCGAAAAAGTGCTGACCTCGATCGCTGCGAAATACAACGATGATCCGTGCGTTGCCTGGCTCGGCGAAAACGGTGCCGGTCATTTCGTCAAGACCATTCACAACGGCATCGAGTATGCCGATATGCAGATGATCGCCGAAATCTACGGCATCCTGCGCGACGGCCTGAAGATGAGCGCCACCGAAATCGGCGAGGTTTTTGGCGAATGGAACAAGGGCCGCTTGAATTCCTACCTGATCGAAATCACCGAGACGGTTCTGAAGGCGGCCGACCCGATCACCGGCAAGCCGATCGTCGATCTCATCCTCGACAAGGCCGGCCAGAAGGGCACCGGCAAATGGTCGGTGATCGAGGCCCAGAACATGGGTATTCCGGCAACCGCCATCGAAGCCGCCGTTGCTGCCCGCAGCATCTCGTCGGTCAAGGGCGAGCGCGAGGCCGCTGAAAAGGTGCTTGGCCTGCCGAATGTCGGCGAGTTCAGGATTGCCGACAAGGGTGCGTTCCTCAAGGATCTGGAAAGCGCGCTTTTGGCCGCCAAGATCGGCGCCTATGCGCAAGGCTTTGCGGTGATGGCGGAAGCCTCGCGCGAGTTCAACTGGAACCTGCCGATGCCGACGATCGCCAAGATCTGGCGTGCCGGCTGCATCATCCGCTCGGCCTTCCTCGACGAAATCACCACGGCCTTTACCAAGGATCCGAAGGTCGCCAACCTGATAGTTACGCCGGCCTTCTCCGGCATGGTCAAGGAAACCGACGGCGCACTTCGCCGGGTTGTTTCCGCAGCCGTGCTTGGCGGCCTTCCGGTTCCAGCCCTTGCCTCGGCGCTCGGTTATTTCGACAGCTATCGCCGCGGCCGCGGCACGGCAAACGTCATCCAGGCGCAACGCGACTTCTTCGGCGCTCACGGTTTCGACCGCATCGATGGTGCCGATTCGCATCACGGTCCGTGGGGCAGTGGTCTGAACGCCTGATCGCGTTTCAACCGTCCTGAAACAGCAAAACCCGCGCGGATCGTTCCGCGCGGGTTTTTGAATGCCGTTCCTATGGTCAGATTGCCTTGCTGAGGCTTTGCAGTTCTTCCGCAGGGGTACCTGCAATGCGGCCGATGACAGCCTTGGCAAGCTCACGGCCGGCATGACGGATGTCTTCGTTCATGGTGATTACCTCCGGCCGCAGCCAGCTCAGGAAGTCGCTCGGAACCTTCGAGACCATATCGACATCGTGTTTCAACCGCTTCCCGACTGCTTCAAGGCCAGCGATGACGGCAATCGAGCCTGCGCCGGAACCCGAGACGATGCCATCTGGCGCATCGGGCGCGCTCATCAGCGCCTCGAATGCGGCGCGGATTTCCACGAGGCTGTTATCGATATCGACGGAATTGAACGGCACGGCCTCGATGCCGAAATCGCGAACGGCCCGGTCAAAACCCTTTCGCATATGCCGATGAAACGTCAGATGCGGCGGCGGCTGCAGGAGCACGATGCGCTTGCGCCCAAGTTCGGCAAGGCGCCGGACGGCTTCGTAGGCAAAGCCTTCATTGTCGAAATCGTGATAGGGATGGGCGAGGCCCATTTCGGTGCGGCCATGGGTGGCGAACGGAAAATTCCGCTCCATCATCAGGGCAACGCGGGGATCGTTCGGTTCCGTCCGCGAGATGATCACGCCATCGGCAGCGCCTGTATCCAGCACGTAGCGCACGGGCGCCAGCGCGTCCTTGGAAAACCGGTACGGCGTAATGACGAGGTGATATCCCGTCGAGGCCAGTATCTCGGAGATGCCGACGACGATCGGGCTGGTCAAGCCCATCACTTCTTCCTCAAGCGACAGAACCAGGCTGATGACGTTGGTCTTGCCGGTACGCAGCCTGACGCCAGCGCGGTTTGGCTGATAGCCGACCTGCTTGGCGACGAGCCGCACGCGCTCCTTGGTCTCGGCGCCGATGTCCGGGGCATCCTTCAGGGCGCGCGATACCGTTGTGATGCCAAGGCCAGTCATGAAGGCAATTGTCTTCAGTGTCGGGCGCTCGTTCATTGAGGGCGGTAGCGTTGCCTGCCGGCTTTTGTTTTTCTCGTCCATTCCCGCCCATCGCCTTCCCATGTTCAGACTGTTCCGTCGCAAGGACGGCGTTTGCCTGCAGCAGCCCCAAGGGTCTTGTCTGCCTTATATCCGATTCATGACAGAGAGGCACCCACGGCCTATTCTCTTCCGATCCTTCAAAATCTGTAACGATACAGTAGCCATGTCGAGTTGTTTTTTTGCCTTCGTGACAGTTTCTCTCGGTAGGGCTGAATAATGCGTCGCACCAAGGTGGTGCTGCGTCCGCGAAGGACACGTCAGGCAGAAAATCGCTGATCTTCCAGCGAAACGCCGTAAGAAGTGCATTGACAGCGCTTTTTTTGGTCAAATTTGCGCTGCAGCAAACCTCGGTGTCCAGCACATCGCTGTGTCGACGTTCGATTCTTAAGGTTGTGAGGAGGTTTTTATCAAGAATTGTCCATTCTTGTGGTTGCGTCTCCAAAACGATTGAACTAAGTTTTTACGGTAACGTTACAGTGAGGGAGGAAAACTCATGAAACTGCGTTTGTTGGCTGCTGCATTGGCGGCGACTGTAGTGCTTCCATTGGGCATCGCTAACGCTGCCGATCTGGAAGTGACACATTGGTGGACGTCCGGGGGCGAAGCCGCCGCCGTTGCGGAACTGGCCAAGGCATTCGATGCCACTGGCAACAAGTGGGTCGATGGTGCGATCGCCGGTTCCGGCGGCACGGCGCGGCCGATCATGGTCAGCCGCATCACCGGCGGTGACCCGATGGGCGCCACCCAGTTCAATCATGGCCGTCAGGCCGAAGAGCTGGTGCAGGCCGGCCTGATGCGCGATCTGACCGATGTCGCGACAAAGGAACACTGGAAGGACATCATCAAGCCCGCGAGCCTGCTTGATAGCTGCACGATCGACGGCAAGATTTATTGCGCCCCGGTCAACATCCATTCCTGGCAGTGGCTGTGGCTTTCGAATGCCGCCTTCAAGACGGCCGGCGTCGAAGTGCCGAAGAACTGGGACGAGTTCGTCGCAGCCGCACCGGCGCTCGAAAAGGCCGGTATCGTTCCGCTTGCCGTTGGTGGACAGCCTTGGCAGTCCGCCAACGCGTTCGACGTGCTGATGGTGGCCATCGCCGGTAAGGACACCTTCAACAAGGTGTTCGGCGACAAGGACGAGGAAGTCGCCGCAGGTCCTGAAATCGCCAAGGTGTTCAAGGCTGCCGACGACGCCCGTAAAATGTCTAAGGGCAGCAATGTCCAGGATTGGAACCAGGCCACCAATCTGGTCATCACCGGCAAGGCCGGCGGCCAGATCATGGGCGACTGGGCCCAGGGCGAGTTTCAGCTTGCTGGCCAGAAGGCCGGTACCGACTATACCTGCCTGCCGGGTCTCGGCGTCAATGAAATCATCTCGACCGGTGGGGACGCTTTCTACTTCCCGCTGCTGAAGGATGAAGAAAAGTCCAAGGCTCAGGAAGTGCTCGCTTCGACGCTCATCAATCCTAAGACACAGGTCGCCTTCAATTTGAAGAAGGGCTCGCTGCCGGTGCGTGGCGACGTCGATCTGGCTGCCGCGAACGACTGCATGAAGAAGGGTCTGGAAATCCTTGCCAAGGGCAATGTGATCCAAGGCACAGACCAACTGCTGTCAGCCGACATCCAGAAGCAGAAGGAAGATCTGTTCTCCGAGTTCTTCGCCACGCCGACGATGACGCCGGAAGACGCGCAGAAGCGCTTCGCCGAAATCATCGCTTCAGCCGACTGACAAACTGCTCTGAACGGATGACCGGTTCCGCTTCTGCGGAACCGGTCTGAAGTCCCGACCGGTCTGACGCTGACGCCGGGGCTTCAACCATGTCCTCGCAAGAAAACCACGATCCAGGGGAGGGTTGACCTATGACGGGCCAAGCGAACGCCGGCCGGCCAAACCAGTTGCTGCGCAATCTGCAGTCGAAGATTGCCTCAATTCCGATGATACTCACCGCCGTCGTCATCTTTCTCGGCGGTACACTCTGGACGGTGTTTTACTCCTTCACCAATTCCAAGCTTCTTCCGCGCCTGACATTTGTCGGACTGGATCAGTACGAGCGCCTGTGGGCTGCACCCCGCTGGCTGATATCCATTCAGAATCTGGCCATCTACGGTATTTTTTCGCTGATTTTCAGCCTCGTCATCGGCTTCCTGCTGGCGGCGCTGATGGATCAGAAGATCCGCTTCGAAAATACCTTTCGCACGATCTTTCTTTATCCGTTCGCGCTCTCCTTCATCGTCACCGGCCTTGTCTGGCAGTGGATTCTCAATCCGGAGTTCGGGATTCAGTCTGTTGTCCGCTCGCTCGGCTGGAGCACGTTTGCATTCGACCCGCTCTACAATCCCAGCATCGTCATCTACGGCATCCTGATCGCAGCACTCTGGCAGGGCACTGGGCTGGTCATGTGCCTGATGCTTGCCGGCCTGCGCGGTATCGACGAGGATATCTGGAAGGCCTCGCGTGTCGACGGCATCCCGATGTGGAAGACCTATCTTTTCATCGTCATTCCGATGATGCGCGCCGTGTTCATCACCACGCTGGTGATCATCGCCAGCGGCATCGTGCGCGTCTACGATCTCGTTGTCGCGCAGACCAGCGGCGGCCCCGGTATCGCCTCGGAGGTCCCTGCAAAGTATGTCTACGACTATATGTTCCAGGCACAGAATCTCGGTCAGGGCTTTGCCGCCTCGACCATGATGCTGCTCACCGTCGCCATCATCGTCGTCCCCTGGGCCTATCTCGAATTTGGAGGACGCAAGCGTGGCTGAGGTCGTAACTCTCAACAATCCGTCCTCCAAAGCTGGCACTACAACGAAGCTTGCTGCCGGGCCGAAAGGCAAGAAACCGCGCCCGATGCTGTCGCCGCGAAACATCATGATCTACGGCGCGCTGATCTTTGCCGCCGTCTACTATCTGCTGCCACTCTACGTGATGGTTGTCACCTCGCTGAAGGGCATGCCGGAGGTGCGGCTCGGCAACATTTTCTCGCCACCGCTGGAGATTACCTTCGAGCCCTGGGTCAAGGCCTGGTCCAGCGCGTGCACGGGGCTGAATTGCGATGGCCTGTCGCGCGGCTTCTGGAATTCGGTGCGCATCACCATCCCTTCGACGCTCGTCTCCATCGCGATCGCTTCGATCAACGGCTATGCGCTGGCCAACTGGCGCTTCAAGGGTGCAGACCTGTTCTTCACCATCCTGATCGTCGGTGCCTTCATCCCCTACCAGGTGATGATCTATCCGATCGTCATCGTGCTGCGGGAAATGGGGCTTTACGGCTCGCTGACCGGCCTGATCATCGTGCATTCGATTTTCGGCATGCCGATCCTGACATTGTTGTTCCGCAACTATTTCTCCTCGCTGCCGGAGGAATTGTTCAAGGCGGCGCGTGTCGACGGTGCCGGTTTCTGGACGATCTATTTCAAGATCATGCTGCCGATGTCGCTGCCGATCTTCGTCGTTGCGATGATCCTGCAGATCACCGGCATCTGGAACGACTTCCTGTTGGGCGTCGTGTTCACCCGGCCGGAATATTATCCGATGACCGTCCAGCTCAACAATATCGTCAATTCGGTCCAGGGCGTGAAGGAATACAACGTCAACATGGCGGCAACCATCCTGACCGGTGCCGTGCCGTTGATCGTCTATTTCGTCTCCGGACGGCTTTTCGTCCGTGGCATCGCCGCCGGCGCAGTGAAAGGGTAATTGCATGACCATCAACAGCGTATCGGTCAGGGATCTGTCGTTGAGCTTTGGCGCGGTTACCGTGCTTGAGACACTCAATCTCGACGTCAAGGATGGCGAATTCCTGGTGCTTCTCGGGTCGTCCGGCTGCGGGAAATCGACCCTACTCAATTGCATCGCCGGACTTCTCGACGTGTCGGAAGGCCAGATTTTCATCAAGGACAAGAACGTCACCTGGGAAGAGCCCAAGGACCGTGGTATCGGCATGGTGTTCCAGTCCTATGCGCTCTATCCGCAGATGACGGTGGAGGGTAACCTGTCCTTCGGCCTGAAGGTTGCCAAGCTGCCGCAGGCGGAAATCGACAAGCGGGTGGCCCGTGCGTCCGAAATCCTGCAAATCCAGCCGCTGTTGAAGCGCAAGCCATCCGAGCTTTCGGGCGGGCAGCGCCAGCGCGTGGCGATCGGCAGGGCGCTGGTGCGGGATGTCGACGTCTTCCTGTTCGACGAACCTCTGTCCAACCTCGACGCCAAGCTGCGCTCCGAACTGCGCGTCGAAATCAAGCGGCTGCACCAATCTCTGAAGAACACGATGATCTACGTCACCCATGACCAGATCGAGGCGCTGACGCTGGCCGACCGGATCGCCGTCATGAAAAGCGGGGTCATCCAGCAGCTGGCCGATCCGATGACGATCTACAACATGCCGGAAAACCTGTTCGTCGCCGGCTTCATAGGCTCTCCGTCGATGAATTTTTTTCGCGGTGAGATCAAGGACAAGGGCGGCCGCAAGGTCATCGAGATCAACGGTGTCGATTTCGCCATGGATGCCTATCCGGCCCGTGGCCCGATGGAGGCCGGCCGCAAGGTCGTGCTTGGGGTCCGTCCGGAACACGTCAAGGTCGATGAGCCGGGCGAGGAAATCCATGACGCGGTTGTCGATATCGAGGAGCCTATGGGGGCGGACAATCTGCTGTGGCTGAAGCTCGCCGGACAGACCATATCGGTGCGCATTGCCGGCTCGCGGCGCTATGCGCCGGGAAGGGCACTGCAGCTCAGCTTCGACATGTCGTTGGCGTCGGTCTTCGATGCCGTGACTGAAAACAGGATCTGATCGCCCGAAACACAGTGATGGCCGCAAAAGATTGGCGGCCATCACGCCCGAACGAATTATGCCGGTCCCTTCCGGACTGGCTGTGAATGGATTGCCACAATGTCTGCTCTTGCCTTTTCAGAACCTGCCACGCTCGACCTTTCCGGCGATTGGCAGCTTGCCTCGTCCGACAACAGCCATGCGCTGACGATCGCCATTCCCGGCGATGTCCACAGCGCCCTGCAGGCGGCAGGCGTGATCGCCGATCCTTATGCCGGCCGCAATGAGGACGATGTGCAATGGGTCGCACGCAAGGACTGGGTATTTGAGCGAACCTTTGACATCGACGCGTCCGACCTTTCGGGCAGCTGGTATCTCGACATCGAGAGCCTCGACACTGTAGCCGAGGTTTATCTCAACGATGAAGCCGTGCTCCATGCTGAGAACGCCTTCCGGCGGTATCGTCCCGAGGTCGGCTCCGTGCTGAAGGCCGGGCAGAACCGTCTGCGGATCGTCATCCGCTCCTCAATCGCTGCCGGCGAAAAAGCGCAGGCTGCGCAACCTTTCTACATTCCCTATTCAACCGGCAATTCGCCGATCGCCAACGGCAACATGCTGCGCAAGCCGCAATGCCATTTCGGCTGGGACTGGAATATCGCCATCGCGCCGCTCGGCATCTACGGCGCGATCGCGCTGAAGAAGCTCGCCACCGCCCGCATCGAGCATGTGACGACGCGGCAGGTGCCGCAGGTGGGCGGTGCGATCGATCTTCAGGTCACGGTGACGCTGTTTGCCCAGGAGCCCGGCGTCGTTGGTCTCGATTTCGCGCTCGATGGGCAGCATGAGCATCTGGATTGCGGCGTCAACGCAGGCGAAACTCGGATCACCCATGTCTTTACCGTCGAGAACCCGGCGCTCTGGTGGCCGGCCGGCAGTGGCGAACAGGCATTGTCGCAGCTGACTGTGGCAGTGCCGGGCGAAACCGTCACCCGCCAGATCGGTTTTCGTACGGTCGAACTGCTGACCGACAAGGACGCGGCCGGCAGCCGTTTCGCGTTCCGTGTCAACGGCCGCGAAATCTTCTGCAGGGGTGCCAATTGGATCCCGGCCGATGCGCTGGTTTCGCGCGTCACGCCGGAAGGCGTCGAGGACCTGTTGCAGTCAGCCGTCGATGCCAACATGAACATGATCCGCATCTGGGGCGGCGGCTTTTATGAGCCGGACTGGTTCTACGATCTCTGCGACCGGCTCGGCATCATGGTCTGGCAGGATTTCATGTTCGCCTGCAATCTTTATCCCTCGACGCCGGATTTCCTCGAAAACGTCGCGGCCGAGGTCGACTATCAGGTCAAGCGCCTGTCATCGCACTCTTCGATCGTCCTCTGGTGCGGCGACAATGAATTGGTCGGGGCACTGACCTGGTTCGAGGAAAGCCGCAAGGATCGTGACCGTTACCTGGTGTCCTACGACCGACTGAACCGTGTCGTTGAGACCGGCATCAAGGCGGCGGCACCCGAGGCGATCTGGTGGCCGTCGAGCCCCTCGGTCGGTCCGCTCAATTTCGGCGATGCCTGGCATGCCGATGGTTCCGGCGACATGCACTACTGGTCGGTCTGGCACGAGAACAAGTCGTTCGACAATTACCGCACCGTTCGGCCGCGCTTCTGCTCGGAGTTCGGCTTCCAGTCTTACACATCGATGCCGATTGTGCGGCAGTTTGCCGAGCAAAAAGACCTGAACGTTGCTTCTCCGGTGATGGAAGCGCACCAGAAGAATGCCGGTGGCAACGAGCGCATCGCTGCCACGATGTTCCGCTATTTCCGTTTCCCGAAGGATTTTTCCAATTTCGTCTATCTCAGCCAGATCCAGCAGGGACTGGCGATCCGCACCGCCGTCGATTTCTGGCGGTCGCTGAAACCGCATTGCATGGGTACGCTTTACTGGCAGCTCAACGACACCTGGCCGGTCGCCTCCTGGGCAAGTCTCGATTACGGCGGTAACTGGAAGGCCATGCACTACATGACCCGCCGGTTCTTCCAGCCGGTCGCGGTCCCGGCCATTCCGTCCGATGACGGCAAGACTATCAGCTTTTCGATGGTCAACGACACGGCTGCGCCGGTCACGGTCGCGCTTCAAACTTTCCTTGTTTCGCTGTCGGGTGAAAAGCAGCCTTTGACGGCAGCCGCCGGCACCTGCAGTCCGGATCGCGCCGATACGCTGATGACCATCGGGGCATCCGATGTTCCAAAGGACGCAGTGCTGTTCTGGTCTTTTGAGGCCTCGAACGGCATGCGGGGCGAGGGGCATCATGTTCAGGGCACCTACAAGGCCTTGGACCTTGAGCCTTCGGGGCTTTCCATTTCGGCGACACTGGTCGGCGATGGTTCATACGGCGTCACGGTCTCTGCAACCGGGCTTGCCTTGCACGTGATGATCGAAGCCGATGTCGAAGGCCGCTATTCCGACAATGCCTTCGACCTGACGGCCGGTGAGAGCCGTGTCATTCGGTTCACGCCTCGGCAGCCGCTCGCAGCTGGCGTTGCACCAGTCTTTACCGGCTACGAACTGCAATCCTGCCAGGGCAATGGATAGGAGGCCATCATGCTGCGAAGCGAAGTCAATGCCATCATCGAGCGAAGCGATGCGTTCATGCGCCAGCATGGCTTCATCCTGCCGCCGTTCGCCTACTGGTCGCCCGAGGAGCTGAAGACGCGGGTGGCGTCAGATACGCCATCGATCCGCGATACGCGGCTCGGCTGGGACATCACGGATTACGGCAAGGGCCGATTCAGCGAGTTCGGACTTGTGCTCTTCACCCTGCGCAACGGTTCGGCCGCAGCGCTCGCCCATGGCCGCGGCATGCTTTATGCCGAAAAGCTGATGATTACGGCAAAAGATCAGGTCAATCCGTTGCATCGGCATGCGGTGAAGACCGAGGACATCATCAATCGCGGCGGCGGCACGCTGGTGCTGCAGATGTACAATTCACTGCCAGATGGCACCGTTGACGAGACCACCGATGTGGTGGTTGCCACCGACGCCCGCCTGCGGACGCTGAAGGCCGGCGGCTTGCTGCGGCTGTCGCCCGGTGAAAGCGTGACGCTGCTGCCCGGCAACTGGCACGCCTTCTGGGCTGAAGGTGCTGATGTGCTGATGGGGGAGGTTTCCACCGTCAACGACGATCTCACCGACAATTATTTCCGCGAGCCCGTCGGCCGCTTTTCCACCATCCAGGAAGACACCAAGCCGAGCCATCTCTTGGTGTCGGACTACGACACCAGGCTCTCATAATCGATCCCAAGGAGGAATTCCCATTGCAGACCGTCAGCTTCCAGCTTTACAGCGCCCGCAATTTCCCGCCGCTTGCCGACGTCCTGAAGACCGTCGGTGCCGCCGGCTACAAACAGGTCGAGGGATATGGCGCACTCTATGCCGCACTCGACGATGCAGCTCTTGCCGCGCTGAAAGTCGACATGGACAACAGCGGTGTCACCATGCCGTCCGCCCATTTCAGCCTCGATCTGCTTGAGACCGATCCGGCACGCGCCGTCCAAATCGCCAAGACGCTCGGCATCCAGTCGATCTACTGCCCCTATCTAGCTGCCGAAGATCGTCCGACGGATGCGAACGGCTGGAAAGCTTTTGGCGCGCGACTGGAAGAGGCCGGCAAGCCCTTCCGTGATGCCGGTCTCGATTTCGGCTGGCACAACCATGATTTCGAATTCGCGGCGCTGCCCGATGGATCGATCCCGCAGGACCATATCTTTGCTGGCGGACCAAACCTGTCCTGGGAAGCGGATATCGCCTGGGTTATCCGCGGCGGTGCCGATCCCTTTGCCTATATCGAGAAATACGGCCAGCGCATCACCGCCGTGCACGTCAAGGACATCGCTGCGGCAGGTGAAAATACCGATCAGGACGGCTGGGCCGATGTCGGCCATGGCACCGTCGAATGGGCCAGACTGTTCAAGGCGCTGTCTGCGACACCTGCCAAATATTACATCGTCGAGCACGACAATCCCAAGGATTACAAGGCGACGGCCGAGCGCTCGATCGCTTCGATCAAGACCTACTGAGGAAAGACAGACCATGACACAGGAACACGTGACAGGGGACCTTGGCGTCGGCATCATCGGATGCGGCAACATCTCCACCACCTATTTCACGCTCTCGCCGCTCTTCAAGGGCATCAAGGTTATCGCCTGCGCCGATATTAATCCGGCCGCCGCAGAAGCGCGCGCATCCGAATTTGGCGTCAAGGCACAGACTATCGCGGAACTGCTGGCCAATCCGGAGATCGACATTGTCGTCAATCTGACGATCCCGGACGCGCATTTTCCAGTCTCCAAGATGATCCTCGAAGCCGGCAAACACGTCTATTCGGAAAAACCGCTGGTGCTGTCGCTGGAGCAGGGCGAGCAGCTGCGCGGGATCGCCACTGCCAACAATCTCAAGGTCGGCTGCGCTCCCGACACGTTCCTCGGCGGTGCCCACCAGCTGGCGCGCGACTATATCGACCAGGGCAAGATCGGCCGTGTCACCTCCGGCACCTGCCATGTGCTCAGCCCCGGCATGGAGATGTGGCATCCGAACCCGGATTTCTTCTTCCTGCCCGGCGGCGGCCCGATCCTCGATCTCGGCCCTTACTACATCGCCAATCTCATCAACCTGATCGGCCCGGTCAAACGCGTCGCTGCACTCACCTCGATGGCCAGCCCGACCCGCACCATCACCAGCGAACCGCGCAGTGGCGAGGTTATCCCGGTGGAAACGCCGACCAACATCCATGCGCTGCTCGAATTCCAGAATGGCGCCACGATCACGCTGTCGGCCAGCTGGGATGTCTGGTCGCACAACCACGCCAATATGGAGCTCTACGGCACCGAAGGCTCGCTGTTCGTGCCGGATCCGAACTTCTTCGGTGGCACGGTCTCGGCCAGCGGCCGCGATAAGGAGATCCAGCCGCTGGAAACCTGGGACCATCCGTTCTCCGTTCCCAATCAGGAACACAAGCAGGGCATGATGGCCAACTACCGCACGGCAGGCCTTGCCGACATGGCGCTCGCCATCCTCGAAGGCCGCGACGCGCGCTGCTCGCTGGAGCGCGCGCTGCACGGCGTCGATGTGATGGTGTCGATCCTGAAATCGGGCGAAGAGGGCCGTTTCATCGAGCTGACGACGACCTGCACCCAGCCGGCAGCCCTCGGCATCGAGGAAGCCAAGGCTCTGCTGCGATAAAGCAATTCCAGCAAAAGTGCGCAGCGGTTTTGCGTCCGGAATTGCGTAAAAACAAAGGCCAAATCTGGTGGTGCTAGGCGTTATCGCTTTGCACCATCATCACAATAAAATATACCGGATTTATCCCAATCATTCCCGGAGCATCGCTGCTTCGGGAATTCCGTTTTCAAATACAGGGCAGGACGAAACGATGAGCTGGCAACCGGCTGATAATCGCTATGAGACGATGAAGTACAATCGCTGCGGCAAGACCGGGCTGAAGCTGCCGGCGATCTCGCTCGGCCTCTGGCACAATTTCGGCCATGAGACGCCGCATGAGCGCAAGCTTGACATGTGCCGCACGGCGTTCGACCTCGGCATCACCCATTTCGACCTTGCCAACAATTATGGTCCGCCCCCGGGCTCGGCCGAAACCGCATTCGGCGAAATCCTGCGCACCGATTTTGCCGGTCTGCGCGACGAGTTGATCATCTCGTCCAAGGCCGGCTACGACATGTGGCCGGGTCCGTATGGCGAGTGGGGCAGCCGCAAGTACATGATCGCCTCCTGCGACCAGAGCCTTGCCCGCATGGGTCTCGATTACGTCGATATCTTCTATTCGCACCGCTTCGACCCCGAGACGCCGCTGGAAGAAACCTGCGGTGCGCTCGATCATATCGTCCGCTCGGGCCGGGCTCTGTATGTTGGCATTTCCTCCTACAATTCGCAGCGCACCCGCGAAGCCGCCGCGATCCTGAAGGATCTCGGTACGCCGCTGATCATCCACCAGCCGAGCTATTCGATGCTCAACCGTTGGGTCGAGGATGACGGCCTGGTCGACACGCTGGAAGACCTCGGCATCGGTTCGATCGTGTTTTCGCCTTTGGCGCAGGGCATGCTGACGACCAAATATCTCGGCGGTATCCCAACCGACAGCCGCGCGGCGCAGAACCACTTCCTCAAGAAGGATTTCATTCGCCCGTCGATCATCGACAATATCAAGAAACTCAACGAGATCGCCGAAAAGCGCGGCCAGACGCTGGCGCAGATGGCGATCGCCTGGGGCCTGCGCGGCGGCCGCATCACCTCGGCCCTGATCGGCGCCAGCCGTTCCTCGCAGATCGTCGATTGCGTGGCAGCCCTGAACAACGACACGTTCACGGCGGAAGAACTGGCCGAGATCGACGTTTACGCCAAGGAAGCCGACATCAACCTGTGGGCCTCGTCGGCGGAGCGCGACTAAGCGTCCGGTCATTGGTTGAGGCAAACAGAAAGGCACCAGTTCGTCAAAACCGGTGCCTTTCTGGCTTTCGGCAGGCGCTGTAATTGGCTTTTTGACGAAATGGCTACCCCACACTCTGTCATGCACGCCCTTGTGGGGGGGCATCCAGCGACCCGACGCACGTCGGGCCAAGACCTTCAGCCCAAGGATTTGGGTTGGCTGGATGCCTGTGACGAGCACAGGCATGACGGAGGTTTTGGTTGTCGCTCTATTTTCCTATCACGCAGGTAATGGCTATAAATAGCACTGCCTTCAGCATAACTAAATCAAGCCGGGTAAATCCGCGGGCGGCGGATATCGACGAAGCCGCGTGTCTCGGGGCGGAACGGAAATTCCGGGGCGGCGTCGAACTCGATGGACTGGCCATCGACCGTCAGAGCAAGCACACGCTTGGAATCGGGCCGGTCGATGACGCGGGCGATGGTTGCCTGGATGCCGTGGCCGTCTTCGCGCCAGGTGACATCGGCCGGGCGGAAATAAAGCTCTGCCGGGCCGTCTGCGATATCGGGCGCATCGAAGGTGATGTTCTGGATCTGCGCCTTTTTGCCCGATACCGTCACCTTCAGACGGTTGGCATCGCCAAGAAAGTTCATCACGAAGGCGCTGGCCGGTGCGCGGCAGACCTCCTCCGGCGTGCCGGTCTGAACGATCTTGCCCTTGTCGAGAATGACGACGCGGTCGGCGAGGTCGAGGGCTTCGGCCTGGTCATGGGTGACGAACAGGGTGGTAATGCCGAGTTCGTCGTGGATCTTGCGCAGCCAGCGGCGCAGGTCGCGCCGGACATTGGCATCGAGCGCCCCGAACGGTTCGTCGAGCAGTAGCACCTTCGGATCGACGGCGAGCGCCCGGGCGAGCGCCACGCGCTGCCGCTGGCCGCCGGAAATCTGGGCCGGGAACCGGTCCTGCAGCCCTTCGAGCTGGACGAGACGCAGCAGATGCGCGACCCGGCTGGAAATCTCCGTAGCCGAGCGTTTGGTCTTGGAGACCTTCATGCCGAAGGCGATGTTTTCGCCCACGGTCATATGCGGGAAGAGCGCGTAGTGCTGGAACACGAAACCGACGCCGCGATGGCGCACTTCGATATCGGTGGCGTTTTCATCGCCGAAATAGATCGCGCCGCCATCGGGGAGTTCGAGACCTGCTACCATGCGCAGGATCGTCGTCTTGCCGGAACCGGAAGGGCCGAGCAGCGCCACCAGTTCGCCGCTTTCGATGTCCAGCGAGACGCCATGCACGGCGCGAAACGTGTCAAATGTCTTGACGACGGTGTCGAGGCGGATTTTCACGGTGTGGTCTCCGAAATGTTCGGCACTGTGCCGGCAAGCGATGGGCGGCGGACGCGGCCGGCGCCCCGGCGTTCCAGCGCCACCTTGGCAATCAGGGTAACGACGGCGAGCGCCGCAAGGATCGATGCGGCGGCAAAGGCGCCGACGGCGTTATAGTCGTGATAGAGCAGTTCGATGTGCAGCGGCAGCGTATTGGTCTGGCCGCGAATGTTGCCGGACACCACCGAGACGGCGCCGAACTCGCCCATAACCCGCGAATTGCAGAGAATGACGCCGTAGAGCAGCGCCCATTTGATATTGGGCAGCGTGACGAAGAAGAATGTCCGCCAGCCACTGGCGCCGAGCGAGGTGGCGGCCTCTTCCAGATCGCGGCCCTGCGCCTGCATCAGCGGAATAAGTTCGCGGACAACGAAGGGGGCGGTGACGAACATGCTGGCAAGCACGATGCCGGGTAGCGCAAAGAGGATTTTGACATCGGCCGATTGCAGCGTTTCGCCGAACAGCCCCTGCAGGCCGTAGACGAACAGATAGGCGACGCCGGCAACGATCGGCGACACCGAAAACGGGATCTCGATGACGATCAGCAGCAGGCGGCGGCCGAGGAAATCGAATTTGGTAATCGCCCAGGCGGCGGCCACACCGAAGGCGGTGTTGATCGGAACGGCGATCAGCGCCGTCAGCGCCGTCATCAGGATCGCATGACGGGTGTCGGAATTGGCGATGGTCTTGCCGAAATAGGCGATGCCCCTTGAAAAGGCTTCGTAGCCGATGACGGCGAGCGGTGCCATGATGACCAGGGCCACTAGTGTGAGCACGATGGCAATCATCGTGTTGCGGAACACCGGCGCCTCGCCGATCCGCGGCGGCCGTCTGGACTTACTTTTTGCCACGATCAGCCCTTTACCGTGTAGCGCAGGGCGCGGGCCTGCAGCAGGTTGGTGATGGCAAGCATCGTGAAGGCGGCAATCAGCATCACCGAGGCGATCGCGGCCGATGCCGGATAATCGTATTCTTCCAGCCGGATGAAGGCGAGGAGGGCGGTGATTTCCGTGTCGAACGGCTGGTTTCCGGCGATGAAGATGATGGCGCCGAACTCGCCGAGGCTGCGCGCGAAGGAGAGTGACAATCCGGCAAGCAGCGCTGGCACCAGCTGCGGCAGGATCACCCGCAGGAAGATTTCCAGATCGCTGGCACCAAGCGTCTGGCCTGCCTCTTCCAGCGCTGGATCAAGTTCTTCCAAGACCGGCTGCACCGTGCGAACGATGAAGGGCAAGCTGGTAAAGGCCATGGCGATGATGATGCCGAGCGGCGTGTAGGCGACCTTGATGCCGATGGCGGCGAGCGGCGCCCCGAACCAGCCGTTCGAGGCAAACAGCGTCGTCAACGCGATACCGGCAACGGCGGTCGGCAAGGCAAAGGGCAGGTCAACTAGGGCATCGATGAAGCGCCGGCCGGGAAAGCGGTAGCGGACGATGACCCAGGCTAGGGCCATGCCGAACACCAGATTGAACAGCGTTGCCGCCAGAGCGCACAGAATGGTGACGCGATAACTGGCGATGGCGCGCTCGGATGACACGATCCGCCAATAGTCTTCCGGACCAAGGCTCGCAGCCTTGAAAATCAGGGCGCCAAGCGGCAGCACGACAATGATTGCGACATACACGAGTGTAATGCCGAGCGTCAGGGGCAAGCCTGGAAGAATGCGCCGTGCCAAAAACATGCCCTTTGAAAATCGAGTTTAAAAATAACGGGAGGCCGCCGCGGAATGGGTTTCCGTAGCGGCCTCCGTTTTTCACATTATCGATGTGGGATCAACGATTTCCGTAGATTTTATCCAAGGCAGCGCCTTCGGCGAAATGCTCCTGCTTGATCTTGCCCCAGCCGCCGAAGACATCTTCCACCTTGAGCAGGCGGACGTCGGGGAACTGATCCTTGAATTCGGCAGCGACCGACGCGTCGTTGACGCGATTGCCGTTCTCGGCCAGAATCTTCTGGCCTTCCGACGTGTAGAGGAAGTCGAGGTAGGACTTGGCCAGATCGCGGGTGCCGTTCTTGTCGACCACCTTGTCGACAATGGCGACCGGAAATTCGGCGAGAAGGCTGACCGACGGTGTGACGATGTCGAACTTGTCTTCGCCGAATTCCTTGGCGATGCCCTTGGTTTCAGCTTCGAACGTGATCAGCACGTCACCGGTTTCGCGCTCGACAAACGTCGTCGTGGCCGCGCGCCCACCGGTGTCGAACACCGGAACATTGTCAAAGATCTTCTTGACGAATTCCTCGACCTTGGCCGGATCGTTGGCGAATTTTTCCTTCGCGTAGGCTGTCGCGGCCAGATACGTGTAGCGGGCATTGCCCGATGTTTTCGGGTTCGGGAAGATCACCTTGACGTCGTCGCGTGCCAGATCGTTCCAGTCCTTGACGCCTTTCGGATTGCCTTCGCGCACCAGGAAAGACGGGAAGGAGTAGAACGGCGACGCATTGTTGGCGAAGTCGCTCTTCCAGTCTTCCGAAACGAAGCCGCCCTTCACCAGGCCATCGACGTCCGTCACCTGGTTGAAGGTGACGACGTCGGCCTCAAGGCCTTCGAGGATGGCGCGGGCCTGCTTGGACGAGCCGCCATGCGACTGGTCGACCGTAACGCCGGGATTGGCTGCAATGAAAGCTTCGTTGACGTGTTCGAACAGTTCGCGGGAAACATCGTAGGATGCGTTGAGCAGCTTGTCGGCAGCGGCGGCTGGAGCGGTCAAAGCCGCGAGTGCGACGCCGATGAGCAGTAGACGTTTCATGAAGAACTCCCCGAGATTTGATTTCGTCCGGAGCATAGGGTTGGCACAACAGCAAGCCGAGGAACCCGTCTGTGAATGTTCCCGCTGCAGTGGAAAAATATTGCCGGAAAGTCTCCAACGGAGAAACGGACACCTTCACACGGCTAAACCATCCAAGGTTCTCGATTTCTTGTATATTAGCTCTTTCAATAAGTTGGTGCTTTATCTTCACAGGCTTCGCTCTTTTGGGCTTGCTGTGATCAACCTTGCGTAAGTCGATGCAAACATTGGAGGTTGATCTTAGACAAAAGTCGAAGGTGACCCCTTTCCCCTGCGACTGGACATGAGGGGGGGAGCGTGTAATCTGCCGATGGAGGCACGTGGTTTCGTTCGAAATCGGGTGTTCGCATACTGTGGATTAAAGATTGCGCAGGTCCGTTTTGGACCGGTCGATGTTGGCCGGTGCGGCTTGTGCTCGCGGGGAGGAACAGATCCGGCATTGCCGTCTGTCCGCGACAACAGAGGAGAGAACATGGATCGCCGTCTATTCATCAAACGCGCGGCTCTCGGTGGCGTCGGTGCCGCTGCTGCCACGACGCTCGCAGCGCCTGCCATCGCCCAGAGCAATCCGAAGATTAACTGGCGCTTGGCGTCGTCGTTCCCGAAGTCGCTCGACACGATTTATGGCGGCGCGGAAGTGCTGTCGAAATACCTGTCAGACGCCACGGATGGCAATTTCAAGATCCAGGTCTTCGCCGCCGGTGAAATCGTTCCCGCTCTCCAGGCCGCCGACGCCGCTGCCGCCGGCACGGTCGAAGCCTGCCACACGGTCTCCTACTACTACTGGGGCAAGGACCCGGTCTGGGCACTGGGTGCCGCCGTTCCTTTCGCGCTCAATGCGCGCGGCATGAACGCTTGGCATTACCATGGCGGCGGCATTGAGATGTTCAACGAATTCCTGGCAACGCAGGGGCTCGTCGGTTATCCGGGCGGCAATACCGGGGTGCAGATGGGCGGCTGGTTCCGCAAGGAGATCAAGACTGTTGGCGACATGCAGGGCCTGAAGATGCGCATCGGCGGCTTTGCCGGCAAGGTCGTCGAAAAGCTCGGCGTCGTGCCGCAGCAGATCCCCGGCGGCGACATCTATCCGTCGCTGGAAAAGGGCACGATCGACGCGGCCGAATGGGTCGGCCCCTATGACGACGAGAAGCTCGGCTTCTACAAGGTGGCGCCGTATTACTACTATCCGGGCTGGTGGGAAGGTGGACCGACTGTCCATGCGATGTTCAACAAGGCAGCTTTCGATGGCCTGCCGAAGAACTATCAGTCGCTGCTGCGCACCGCCTGCCAAGCGACCGACGCCAACATGCTGCAGAAGTACGACTATCTGAACCCGGCCGCGATCAAGCGTCTGGTTGCAGCCGGCGCCAAGCTCAGCCCGTTCAGCCCGGAAATCCTGGCAGCCTGCTTCGACAAGGCCAATGAGGTCTATGCCGAGATGGAAGCGACAAACCCGACTTTCAAGAAGATCTGGGACTCGATCAAGGCCTTCCGCGGCGAGTATTACCTCAATGCGCAGATCGCCGAATATAACTACGACACGTTCATGATGATCCAGCAGCGCGGCGGTAAACTCTAAGCGCTGCACAGATTATCCCGGAAACGAAAAACCCCGAAGCTGAGAGGCTTCGGGGTTTTTCATTGTCTACTTTATAGAGGAAGGAGCCGGTTCGAGAACCGGCCCCTTGGGCTGTCAGTTGAAAGACGGGGGAGCGCTCAGGTCGTTGGCGGGTTTCTGATCCGCCGGCTTCTGGTTGCTGCCATCGAGCGGATTGCTGCCCGGCAACTGCAGGCCGCCCGGCAGGCCGAGGCCGCCGCCATTGTCGGGGAGGGTCAGCCCACCACCACCCGTTCCAAAGCCCGGCACGACGATGTTGATCGTGGCCGGATCCACCACCGCGGCATCGCCCTTGTAGTGCATGACCATTTGCGGGAACATGATGGTGAGGGCGACCATGATGATCTGGATGCCGACGAAAGGCACTGCACCCCAATAGATCTGCCCGGTTGTCACCGGTTGCGTCACCTTGCCCGTCACCTTGTCGAGGTAAGGCACCTTGGCCGCGACCGAGCGCAGGTAGAACAACGCGAAGCCGAATGGCGGGTGCATGAAGCTCGTCTGCATGTTGATGCCGAGAAGCACACCGAACCAGATGAGGTCGATGCCCAGAGCATTGGCCGCCGGAACGAGTAGCGGCACGATGATGAAGGCGAGTTCGAAGAAATCCAGGAAGAATGCCAGGAAGAAGACGAGAAGGTTGACCGTGATCAGGAAGCCCGTCTCGCCGCCGGGCATGGCGACCAGCAGATGCTCGACCCAGATATGGCCGTTGACGCCATAGAAGGTCAGCGAGAACACCCGCGCACCGATCAGGATGAACAGCACGAAGGCCGACAGCCGTGTCGTGGCGGCCAGTGCCGAGCGGATCACATCCATGCTCAGCCGCCCCTTGATCGCCGCCATCACCAGCGCGCCGACCGCACCCATGGCACCGCCTTCGGTCGGCGTGGCAATGCCGAGGAAGATCGTGCCGAGCACCAGGAAGATCAGCGCCAGCGGCGGGATCAAAACGATGATGACCTGCTGGGCAAGCCTCGACATGGCGTTGACCTTCAGGCCTTTGTCGAGAAGGGCGACGATATAGATGAAACCGATACCGACGGTTGCACCGAGAATATCGGCGTTTTCGCCATGTGTCGGATAGAGGTAGATATGGGCGGCATAGGCAAAGGCTGCCGCGACCACGAGTGCAATGAACAGCGACGTCACACCGGATCCCAGCGTGCGGGCTTCGAGCGGCAGGGCCGGCATGGAGTCGCGCCGGACGAAGGTCATGATCAGGATGTAGAGCATGTAGAGCCCGGTCAGAACCAGACCTGGGATCAGGGCACCGGCATACATGTCGCCCACTGAGCGGCCGAGCTGATCGGCAAGCACGATCAGCACGAGCGACGGCGGGATGATCTGCGCAAGCGTGCCAGACGCGGCAATGACGCCGGAGGCAACACGCCGGTCATAACCATAGCGCAGCATGATCGGCAGCGAGATCAGACCCATGGCGATGACCGAAGCGGCAACCACGCCGGTGGTCGCGGCCAGCAACGCACCGACAAAAATCACGGCATAGGCGAGACCGCCGCGGATCGGTCCGAACAGCTGGCCGATCGTATCGAGCAGGTCTTCGGCCATGCCGGATCGTTCGAGCACGATGCCCATGAAGGTGAAGAAGGGAATGGCGAGCAAAGTGTCGTTCGACATCACCCCCCAGAACCGGTCGGGCAGGGCGTTGAGCAGCGGCCAGGATAGATTGATGGAGCCGCCGGATAAGGGCGCGAGTTCCACACCGACGATGAAGAACAGCAGGCCATTGGCGGCGAGCGAGAAGGCGACGGGATAGCCCAGCAAAAGGAAGATGATCAGGGATACGAACATGATCGGCGCGAGATTGACGGCGATGAACTCCATCATGGGCGTGCCTCCGGAGCGGCGACATCGTCAAGTGGCGCGTGGGTTGGCACATAGGGCGTCGGGTCGTCCATATTGCCGGTCATGATCGCCACCTTCTTGATGATCTCGGAAACACCCTGCAGCGCAAGCAGTACGAAACCGAACAGCAGGATGGCCTTGGCCGGCCAGACGATCAGGCCACCGGCGCTGGATGAGCCTTCCTGCGAGCGAACCGACATCAGCACGTAGGGGATGAGATAATAGGTCATCAGCAGCACGAACGGCATCAGGAAGAAGACGTGACCGAACAGGTCGATCCAGTGTTGCGTCCGGCGCGAAAACTTGCCGTAGACGACGTCGATGCGGATATGTTCGTTCTGGCTGAGCGTATAGGCCGCAGCCAGCATGAAGGCGGCGCCAAACAGGTACCACTGCGCCTCAAGCCAGGCGTTCGACGACATGTTGAAGATTTTTCGGATAATGGCATTGCCGGCGCTGACCAGTACGGCCACCAGGATCAGCCATGAGACTGATTTTCCGATGATTTCCGTGACACGGTCGATGAGCCTGCTGATACCGAGCAGTGCGGCCATAGATGTTCCTCCCCCGCTAAGCTGATTGTCGATGTTTTTTTGCCAAGCATAGCCACAGTGCCGATTTCAAGCCCCGATTCAAGTCCGCGCCCGGATTTTCCGGCATAGTCCGGCAACGTCATACCAAAGTCGCATCCAGACGGTTCCGTCTCTGCCTAAAGCTTGGGCAGGAGCTGTGGGAAACCGCGTCCGGGCGTCATAACTTATATGTGAGATGCCACCCGCGCTCTGGCGAAACGCCGAGTCGGTAAGACTGTGAAGAATGTTCTCACACGGTAAGACGGGGGCTTGAAACTGCGCCGAGTTTGAGGCGGTATGACATTCCGAGAATCCATGAGGTACGTTCGTCATGACCGCGATGATCCGCAACCCGATCCTTCCGGGCTTCAACCCTGATCCGTCCATCTGCCGTGTCGGCGACGACTACTATATCACTACCTCGACCTTCGAATGGTATCCGGGCGTGCAGATCCATCATTCGCGCGATCTGGTGAACTGGACATTGGTGCGCCGGCCGCTGGAGCGGGCAAGCCAACTCGATATGCGCGGCAATCCCGACAGCTGCGGCGTCTGGGCGCCCTGCCTGTCTTATGCGGATGGCCTGTTCTTTCTGGTCTATACCGACGTCAAGCGCTTCGATGGCAATTTCAAGGACGCCCATAATTACATCGTCACCTCGCCGACTGTCGAAGGGGAATGGTCTGAGCCGATCTATGTCAATTCGTCCGGCTTCGATCCGTCGCTGTTTCATGACGATGACGGCCGCAAATGGTTTCTCAACATGCAATGGAACCACCGCACCGAGAGTTTTGGCGGCGCGCCGAAATCCCCGGCCTTCGATGGCATCCTGCTGCAGGAATGGGATACGATCACGAAAAAGCTGACCGGCCCGATCCGCAACATCTTCGCCGGCAGCGCGCAGGGGCTGGTGGAAGGGCCGCATCTGTTCAAGCGCGACGGCTGGTACTATCTGACCACCGCCGAGGGCGGCACCGGTTACGATCATGTGGTTACCATGGCGCGTTCCCAAACGATCGAAGGCCCCTACGAGATGCATCCGCAGACGCATCTGATTACATCGAAGGATCATCCGGATGCCGTGTTGCAAAGGGCAGGGCATGGAGAGTATGTCGAGACGCCGGACGGCCAGGCCTACCACACTCATCTGACCGGCCGTCCTTTGGCACCACAGCGGCGTTGCACGCTCGGGCGCAAGACAGCGTTGCAGAAATGCGTCTGGGGCGAGGACGGCTGGCTCTATCTCGCGCAGGGTGGCGTCGTGCCGGATGTCGATGTACCGGCGCCAGGCGAGGCGGCCGTCACAGAAAAACCAGTACGCATGGAAAGCGAGTTCGACAGCCCGCAATTGCCGATGGAATTCCAGTGGTTGCGGACGCCGGTGCCAAAGCGGATTTTCTCGCTGACGGAAAGGCCGGGACATCTGCGGGTGTTCGGCCGGGAAAGCATCGGCAGCTGGTTCGAGCAGGCGCTGGTGGCGCGGCGCCAGGAGCATCATTCGTTCAGGGCCGAAACAGTCGTCGAATTCGAGCCGGACACCTATCAGCAGGCGGCCGGATTGACCCATTATTACAATCGTCACAAATTTCATGCGGTCGCGGTGACGCTGCATGAACAACTCGGCCGCGTGGTGACCCTCTTTTCCTGCAATGGCGATTTTCCGCATAGCCGCATGACATTTCCGGTCGAAAGCGGCGTTGCCGTCCCGTTTGGCCGGGTGCACCTGGCCATGGAAATTCGCGATAACGATCTGCAGTTCTTCTGGCATCCGGATGGGTATCGCGCGTGGCGCAAACTCGGGCCTTTGCTCGATGCCGGCGTCGTCTCCGATGAAGGCGGACGCGGAGAGCACGGCTCCTTTACCGGCGCCTTTGCCGGTGTTTTTGCCTTCGATACATCCGGCCGGGCGCAGGTGGCGGATTTCGACCGTTTCTCCTACGAGGCGCTGTAATCTTGAGTTGCAGGTTTGTTCATTGTATCAGTTAATTCTTATAATTAACTGATATCATTACAATTTTGTAATTTTCTGTTTCAGTTTCCGTTCATCTTTGCGGCTCTATTTTCAGGGTGTCAAAAAACGAAAGGACACCCCGATGAAACGTCTGTTGATTGCGCTGGTCGCAAGCTCCTTTCTGACGGCGCCGATGGCTTTTGCCCAGCCGGCCCGGCCGTTCGAAGTCGCTCAGGTGAAGGAGCGTCACGTCGAGAAACGTGTTTACAGGCATGGCAATACCAAGATTGTCGAAAAGAATGTGGTGGTGAAGAAGCGCTGGGCACGCGGCCATCGCCTGTCACCCTCTGAGCGCCGTCGCATCGCCGCTGTCAACGATTACCGCCGCTACAAGCTGCGTGCGCCGCCGCGTGGCCAGCAGTGGGTTCGCGCCGGTAACGATTTCCTGCTGATCAGTGTCGCCACCGGCGTCATCGTCAATCTGGCGACGCGCTGATCAGGCCAAAGGCAGGGCGCCGCATCATATTGCTGAACCTGCAAAGCAATTGTTTGAGGGCACGCGTCCACCCATTTTCCGTCATCCTCGCCCTTGGGGCGGGGATCCAGCGACCCGACGTCCGTCGGGTCAAAAGACTCTTTCAGCTCAATGAAGCTGACTGGCAACTGTGTTTCTACGTTTGTGAAAAAATTGTTTTGTCCCTCGTGATTGCGTTTGCGATGGCGAGTATTTTGCGTGCGAGGGCAATGATGATGACCTTGAAAGGCTTGCCGCG
>NZ_JAFCXE010000027.1:0-87409 GCF_049897905.1 Pararhizobium sp. PWRC1-1
GATAGCGATTCTTGCAGTCGCCGCCGTCGCCAATCCGAGAAAATGGCGCCGCGCGAGATTACGCTGATTTTGCAGGTCGTTGCCTGTCATGTCCTCTCCTTCCCGGCGTCGAGCCGGCTAAATGCACGAGGTAGATGTTGCATCCGATTGGACAAACTTGAAATAGCCCATTGGAGCATCCGTCGTAGCTCAATGTAAGTATTTTTGGGGGGGGGCGGCGCCGTCCGGGGCAGCCTGATGCCCGCAAATGCCCGGCGATGGGCAAAGACCGGACGCAAGCGGGGGACCTGCGTCCGGGGAGGCCAAACAACTCAGTGGCACGGGTGGTTTAGGCCTCGGCCGACCGGGGAATCCACTCCGCAAGCCAGCTTTCGTACAAATTACCGCATCAATTCTTTGTTCCAACATCAAAGGACATCATCATGACACGACGCATCAACGCGGCGGGGCTTTCCCACATCAAACAGTGGGAAAGCTGTGAACTCGTCGCCTACAAAGATATTGCTGGGGTCTGGACCATCGGTTTCGGCCACACCTCGGCGGCAGGTACCCCAAACGTCAAACCAGGGATGCGGATCAACGACGTTGAAGCTGAAGGTATCCTTCGCAATGACCTCGAGGTATTCGAGGCCCGCGTTGAACTTCTGGTCAAGGTGCCTCTGACGGACAATCAGTTCGCCGTGCTCGTCTCCTTCGACTTCAATACCGGCGCCCTCCACAAGTCGACGCTGCTCAAGAAGCTCAACACTGGCGACTTCGATGCTGTCCCGACCGAGCTGATGAAGTGGGTCAATGCCGGCGGCAAGAAGTCGAAGGGCTTGGTCAATCGGCGATCGGCTGAAGCTGGCCTGTGGGCCAAGGGCCAGTTCGTAGCCAGCCACACCGTAGCGGTCACGAAGGCCGTCAATAAAAAAGACGTGGCGGTCATCGTCGGCACGGGCGCGGGCGGCGCGGCTACATCGATCGTTCCCGTCCTCCCTGACGTTTTGGATGCTGTGACCAAGCAGCACGACGATTTGACAAGCGGGGAGTGGGCTCGGATCATCGTTGCGCTCGTCATCCTCTCCCTGACGATCTACGGCATCTATCGCAAGGTGCGGTCGTGATCAGCAAGGTCTCGGCCATCATCGGCGGCGTGGGCGGGCTAGTGCTCGGCTTCGTCATCGTCCAGCTCGCGAACACTCTCTGGCTCCTGCCTGCCGCTCGCGACGAGGGCAGGGACCGCATCATTGCCAAGCAGGCTGTTCAATCTCAAAAAAAAGAACTGGAACGGAAGGGCGACGATGCGAAACTTCAGCGTCTGTCTGATTTTGATTTGTGTGTTGCCTATCTTGGCAGGGTGCCCGAGTGCGACAGTCTCCGGCTGCAGCCCGTTTCTGAAAAGTAACCTGTCACCGGCCGGCACAGTTGCACTGCTGACGGCGGATCGACCAGGCGCCGAGCGCGTGATTGGCAACGATCGAGCGGGTGCGCGAAAAGGGTGCTGGGAATGAATGATGCGACGACACACCAGCAACTTGGCATGCTGATTTCGGAGGTCAAGAACCTTCGAGAGGACTTTCGCCGGTCGGAGGACAAGTCGGACGCCAGCCGCGCATCGGTTCATCGACGCATGGATGAGTTGGTTAATCGTGTCGGAAAGGTTGAAGGCGCCGTGGCGCAGGTGAAAGAGGACGTGATGGAGATGAAACCGGTGACAGACGACGTGCGAAAGTGGAAATTGATGGGGATGGGTGCGCTGGCTGTCGTTGGTCTCGGAGGCACAGCGCTGGGCGTCAGCATCGCGGGTTTCTTCGATCAGATTGCAAGGTTCTTCCGGGGGTAGGGGCGTCAAGCCCGTCCAGCCACCACACCACGATTAACAGGGTCGCAGCCACAGCGACCCCGATTGATATAAATGCTTCTGCGTTTTGGCCAACGTCCAAACCCTACCTCGTCAGGTCAGGTGAAATCGTTCTCAATCAACGACATCAGTGTCGCCATCTACCTTCGTCCACTTCCGCGACCACAATGGTGTCGTGCCAGACGTGTCAGGCTGGCAGCAGGTCAACGACCCGCATAACCGCCGCTGTGGTTCCTTTGTTGGTGGCACTTTCGTGCGTGTCCTTCCCGCAGCTGTAGACATCACCACCCTTGCATGTGAATTTCATTTCTCCTTGTGTGATCTCCAACTCTCCTTCGATCACCGTGCAAACCATGTCATTGGCCATCGCTTCATCTGGCCATGTCGATCCCGGTTGGAACACGGTGTCCGACAGTTGAACTTGTTTGTAGGCGGGGATCATGGAGTCCCGTTTGCCCAGCATTACGACCCGAACGCCCGGATGAAATTCCTTTCCGTCCTCAGGGCCATACATTGCTGCCTCGGCTGGAGTTCCGATAGTGATGAGGGGCGCGGCTGCGGCCACTGTCAAACCGAGTGCCATTGCGGACCTGCGATTCATGTCTTCCATAGCTTCCTCCCTTAAACGCGATGCGCAAAAGCACACGCTCACGTGATTCCACGCCCGGATCTTCCTGCTGTCAAATCAATTGCGGCGCGACCTAAACCACCCCGTTGCTCAATTTAGCGGGTGGAGCGCCCCTCCCAATGGCCGCTGGCCAGGTGCTTGGGCTGGTAGTCGGCCATGAGATAGCGCTCAAGGGCGCGGATATCGTGCCGTAAGTGAGCCTGCCTTCACGTTAATCCGGCAGTGGCTCAAAATACCGTGACAAAAAAAAGAGCCTCACCAGCAATGCCGGGAGCGTCCGCACCCGCCGATTACTGTTAGCGGGCTATTTTTGCCGCTTGTGCGATTGGATCAGTCTTTGTTTGAGACTGTCCATGTCGGCCAGAATGCCAAGCAACTCGGCATCATTGACGTCGCCGACGTCTTCAGGGGTAAACGACGCTTCGAGCCGTGCGACGATTTCGGCCGTCATCGATCGGCCGTTGTTCACGCCGGCCGCCCGAACCCTATCCCTGAGACTCTCGGGTATTCTTAGCCGAAAATGTAAGTCTTCTCTCGCCATGTCTTTGAAGTGGCACAAAATCTTATTGACGGATATGCCGCACCAATGCCCCACATTTGCCTATAGCCCGCTCTTAATCCATGTTTACGAATAGATAGCGGTTCGGTTTGCGACGGCGGTCATCGGCCGCTGGGCACCCCAACCATCGGGTCTAAAGGGATGTAAAAGCATGCTGCATGAAAGCGAGCGTGCTGATGGTTAGGCGAAGTCCGCTGGCGTCACTCTCAAGTCTCCGTCCAACTCGAACTTTTCATGTTTCGCTTTATCTACGGCCCTTTGCCTTACGGCATCCAGATCGTGAATAAGTAATAGGTCGGTCGAAGCTCGCACTACAACAGGACGTCCATTTAGCGTGGCTGAGAGGACTAGGTCTTCGCCTAGCCTTTCTTGCTTTCCAGTGAAGTGAAGATTGGCCAAATCTACCTCCGAGGCGGGGTTAGGTAACAACCTCAGTCTCGCCGTCAACCTTTGTCCACGTCAACGACCATTCCTCCATACTGTCGCCTTCGGGGGTAGGGGCGTCAAGCCCGCCCCAGCCACCACACCACGATCAACAGGGCCGCAGCGACAGCGATGATAAAAATATTTCTGCGGATTGGCTAACGTCCAATGCTACCTCCCAAGGTCAGCATAATTGTTCTCACTCAGTACCCTCCGTCTCGCCATCAACCTTGGTCCACGTCAGCGACCACTCGTCCATACTGCCCCCATTATCGCTATAGGTGCCGTGATCATGCACCTCGGCGTCGATCGTGACGAATTCCGGAGGGGCAACACCGTGCAGGTCGACCACACGCAGATAGTCGCGCAGCTCGTCCAGGCCACTGACCTTTTTGATATCCTGTCGGCCGGGCTTTGATATGGTCCATGCGTAAATGGTCATGGATTCGCCCCCGGCCAGTCGTTTGACGGGTCTGGGTCGCCGGAGGGGTGGGGATCGATTTCGTCCATCTCCTCGGCAGGATCAGGGTGTTCGGCATAGGCGATCCGCATATTTTTCAGGACCTCTTCCATCGCGCTGATCGTTTCGATCGTGCCCCATCCGTGTGTGTTCGCCTGATCCAGGATAATCTGCAACGGACCATCAACCTCCTCCTGACAAGCGAGATTGCGATCCTCGTGAGATACGGGATATTTCGGCTCGTTGATCATTGCGGCTCCTCCATTTCGCTGGAACCTGAGTAACGTCCAAAAAGTTCCGCAAACTTATTTTGCCGGTGGTTGAGCGGGGATTTGTTTGGAGCCCTCCGGGGTCGCCTTTCCGGCAAGTCGCAACTCTCGAAGGCGCTGGGTCTTTCGAGCATCCGCTTCGCGACGCTCCTTGATCGCCTCCTCAGCGATGGCTTTGGTCTGGTCGAAGTTTCCGAATGCAGAAGGACCCCGCTTGCGTTTCGGTTTCCGCTCTTCCATTGCAACCTCCTATGCTTGGCTGGCCACCTTTGCTTTGGCCTGTGTGAGTGCTGCGATTAGTTCCTCTGGAATGCAGGGCTTTGACACCCAAGTGGCATGGAGAAAGGCCGGACCCGCGTCCTCCCTACTTGAGCCGGAGCAAACCACGAAGGGTATGCCTCTGTTCGTCAAAACTGTTGCCACCTCGGAACAGGGACCATCCCGTAGGCCAACGTCCAGAAGGACAACGGAAGGGGTATTGGATTTGAGCCATTCGTGAGCGGACGCACAGGTGGAAAAAATCGCTACCTGCGTGAAGCCAGCCTGCCCAACAATTTCGTCATGATCCAAGGCAATGAGTGGCTCGTCTTCTAGGATAAGGATTGATTTGGCTGCTCTTGCGTCCATGAAGGCCTCCCTGATGAAGCAAAAAGTTTCGCCACCGCGAAATTAAAAATCCAAATGTCACTTCTGGCAATAAACTTTTTATATGAAATTTGCCGGGATGCCACCCGATCGGCCGCCAGGTCATTAGAGGTCGTTACCAAACAAGCGGGACCCTCGGACGGATGGGTGCAACGAAGAGCGGTAAGGCACTTCCCCCAAAAAAATCCGAGAATGACCCCGCCGAAGCGGGGCCAAGTTGACCTTGTGCCGAGGAGATATGACCGGCGTGAAAGTGGGTACGGTACAACAGGAGCAAAAAAGAGGCAAAGCGGTTGGTCGTTGCGATGACGTTCAGCCGATCTTCCCATCCAGCACAATCTTCAGCATCCGGATCATGTCGGCCATCTCCAGAAGCACTTTTTGGGCGTCCTGATGAGAGCCCTTTTCAGATTTCAGCGCCGCAATCTCCAAGTCATTGAGCGCGTCCCGCCCAGCGCCGGACCTAATGCCGGTCATGAGCCGCAATTCGCGGATAGTCCGCGCGCCGCGTACCATGAGCTTTGTGCGCTCGGCTGGCGTTAGCCTGCCAATTTCGTTTGCGGCACGGATGAGTTCGGCTATGAAATCGGTGATGGAACTCAATGGATCCTCCCTCCGGCGCGCTTGGCAAATTCAAGATTGAGCCGGGTCACCCATTTCCCAGCCTGAGCTTCGTCGAGCCTGTTCAGGACGATATCGTTCACTGCCGCCGGCTTTCCAGTAAACACGTCAAACACCGTCCAAGTGCCGCTAGGGTTCTTGCGCAGATCGAAGCGTTTTGGAGGACGTAACTTCATTGCTGAATGCTGGGTCAAGGGAGCAACAAACTTGATGTCCCCCGGGAAACGCCGACGGGATTAAGTTGGCGCTCCCCGAGGTGATCCACGCTGAGGCGAGCGAGCCCACGGCGGCGATCAAAATTTCAACTAGCAGACTACGCTAATGTTCCGACGAAAGGCAGGTGACCCAAAGAAAAAGCCGGCATTTGCCGACCTCTCCAAGCGACAGCAAGTGCGATCCGTGGTCAAATGCTGCGGGCGAGTTATGAAATGGGATATGGAGCGACTGTTGGCGGTTTCAAGTAAGGCGTCGGTCGAAGGTCAGCTGTTGCGCTCAACATCGTCTAAGGCAACTAAAAGAAGGCGCCGGAAAGCAGCAAGAAGCCGCCAACGGCCATCAAAACTAAGCCTGGCAAGTTCCTCAACCCCAAGAAACGGACGCCCTGCCGCCGCGGCTCCAATGTCGGGCGATCCTGGCCGAGTTTGTTAGGCTCACTGAGCCGGCGCTGTTCGAGCGCCTTCCAGACCAAAAGCAGCAAACCGCAGATAAATAGAAGTGCGCCAGCTGGAACTGTCCACATCGGGCCGTGCTCCCTACGCCATCTTATCGCAGTTATAACAAATAATGGCCTTCTTGTCTGGTTCCGAGTTTGATCAGCCTATTCAGATATCACCGAAAATTGGGCCTCAGTGCTTAGAGCGCCGCCGCTCCCGCCATTTCGTCGACGACTATTGCGCCGGTGTGTCTATAACTGGCGGAATTAACTCCCCGTCTTTCGGCTGCAATTCAGGATCACTCGTTTCAAACAGCGCTAGGCTAAGTACGATGACAATAAGCCCGCACAGCAAAGCCACGAATATAAGACCTGATTTATCTATCCACTTTCTCATATCTTAGAGGGTGCTGATAGATTGAGAGAAATTTGAGGCGTCGCCTCATCGTTCTCGTCGTCATGTCGCGACAAGGCGGCCTTTCAAGCGCCACACAGCAAGTGCCAGTACATCCGTGGTCAAATGCTGTGGGCGAGTTCTATGACCGAATATGAACCGATGATGTGTTGCTTTCAATCAATCGGAAGTTAGGCCGTTGCTTAAACCCGGACTGCGCTCAATTGTTCCCCTGGCGATAATCATGCGACCTCGTAAATGTCAGACGCGTCAGCCTCGTCCCGCAACCCTTTGAAAGAAGCGTGCCTCAGCTTCCCATCGTTCGTCCAAGCGCGAAACTCGATTTCGGCCACCAGTTCCGGCCTGGCATAGACGACGTTCTTTGCCTTGAGGCGTACTGGCGGATGCTCGATCGGCATTTGGTCGAGCTGCCCTTTGAGCTTTCTGGCCACGCTGTGTTTGAAGCCGGTACCGACCGAACCGACATAAACGAGGCCGTCGCCCTTGCGGCCCGCGAGCAACAGGCTGGCGATGGCGCCCGGCATCGTGGTCGAAGGCTCATATCCCACGACAACGAAGCTCTCGCTCTGGACGCACTTTATCTTAAGCCAGTCGCCTGTCCGGCCTGATCGATAGGGACGATGGCGATGCTTTGCGATGATGCCTTCAAGGCCGTGCTCGCAGGCGCTCTTCAGGAGCATCTCGCCATCGGCCTCGATCTCCTCTGAAAGTCGGATCGTTCCGCCCTTATCCGTCAGGACACTCTCAAGCAGCATCCGGCGCTCGGCCAGATCCATGCGCGTGATATCGTGGCCATCAAGGTAGAGAAGGTCGAAGACATAGAAGATTGCCGCCGCGGCGTTCCTCTTTCCTCCCCGGCCACCCAGCGCGTTCTGCAGCGCTCCGAAATCTGACCGGCCTTGGTCGTCGAGAACGACCGCTTCCCCATCCAAAATCATTGTTGCTGCGCCAAGGTCTTTCGCGGCTTGCTCAATCGCCGAGAACCGCGTCGTCCAGTCGTGCCCGCCTCGGGTTAGTATGCGAACCTTGGTCGGCTCGACATGAAGAGAAAGCCGGTACCCATCCCATTTGATTTCAAATGCCCACTCGTCGCCTTTCGGCGGCTTGGATGCCAGAAGCGCCAGGCAGGGCTCGATCCGGTCCGGCATTGGGTCGAAGGGGAGGCGAGGCTGACGGGGATCGCGCGCGGCCGGCGCCCGGCTCTTCAGCGGCTGATCGGGTTCGGTTCGCAGTCCGAGGGACTTCGGGGGAAGTTTTGCCATCCCGATATTGCGCCACAAGATTATTAAAAAGTCTTGCGAAATAGCGCCGGGAGCGGCGAATCAAAATCGGCTTTTATTATTTGTCTAGAGTCATTTGAACGAATCCACTACATTCGCGTTTGAGGAGTCTGCTTACGCCAATCCAAGATTTGGGGGGGATGCCATGAACGCCAAACTTCATATCGACGGATCATTCCAAGCGATGCGCCAAGCACTCGACGAGGCCAACAGTGCTTTTGAGAGTGGAGGGGCGGATACCCACCGGGACGCGATGCAGCGGCTCGGGCGCGTCGTGATGAATTCGATAGCGGAGATCATTGAAACCGACGGTGGAACGGACGGCTACCTCTATGACGCGGAGGGAATCGCTCAGGATATCGAGTCCTGTTACCACCAGCTTGTTCAGGAGGAGGAAGCGGCGGAGCCGAGCTTCAATCCTCGCCAGTCGACCCACGGAACCATAAATTACCGTCAACAAGGGGTGGGTCGATGATCACAGGCACGGACTTGCTGCAGATTTCACTCGCCCGCGTTAACATGGATCGCACTGACCTGGAGGCGGCCGGCGTAATCGATCGGGGCGAAGCGGGCGATAAAGCTTGGTCGAACTTCGGGCGCGACATGGATACGTTCATCCTGAAGCTCCCAGAATGGCGGCGCGCGGCGCTCGCCGAAGCAATACAAAGGCGAACCGGACAAAGGCAAGCCGGCCACGCGGTCGAGCTATCCCACTAATCCCCCAATTGAGGGATAGCTGAGCTAAACCAAAAGTGGTATCGATTCGGTCGTGAATGCGGCGCGACCTGAACCACCCCGTTGCTCAATTTAGCGGGGTGGAGCGCCCATCCCAATAATCGCTAGCAAGGTGCTCCGTGCAGCGCCATTCGGTGTCGCCGCGGCTACGCTCCTTCCCAAACGACCCCCATTTCGTACACCCGTCGTGACCGCACCAGTGGTCGAAATGCACCGGTGAGTTCGGGTGGGCGTTCGTTTTGTCGTCGGTCATGCTTGCCCCGTCTTCAATCCGTTGTGGGTCATCAGTCGCTCGTAATAGTCTTCGGCTTTTGCCGCAGCCTTTCGTGCTGAGCGCTCGTAGCCCTGATGCGGCGTTAAGCGGCTTTTAATTCCCTTTCGAGGTCCGTGGCCGGTCCACAGCCAAAACCCCTTCTTCGGTCCGTGGGGTTCATAGCGGATCCTTCCGACTGCGATGTCACCATCCCAACCTTGAAAATCCGTCTTATGGCTATCGGCATCTTCCGGATTTGGCCAAGTCGCGCGCCACTTATATCGGGGTACCGGACCTTGGCTAACTTTCACCCCCGCACTGCTTGTAACTGTCGCTTCATTGGTGCGTGTCAGGTCTATCCCACGTCTATGCTTCACCGGATCTCTCCCGTTGTAAGCCCCGATGACATCAGATTGGTGGCCGCCTCGCCGCGAAGTGTTCTTAGTATGTTCTCGTTCGGAGGTGAGTCAAGGCCGCTTCTGATTCCGCATTGAAACTGGTGCGCGGTTGCGAGAGGATGGCCTCGATGTGTGGAGCGAGGGAGAAATGGCATGTGCGGACGCTTTACGGATCTCATGACCTGGGCAGAGTTGCATGCCCTCTACAGCATCCATGAGAAGGGGGCTCCCGCCTCGAACATGCGGCCCGGCTACAATATTGCGCCGACATCGATCATTCCATTCGCCCATAAGGATAAAGGGGGCGATCTCGTGCTTGATACCGGTCGGTGGTGGCTTGTGCCGTTCTTCGTCAAGGAGTTGCCCAAGGCTGCCATGTTCAACGCCCGCATCGAGACAATCGACACGTCGGGCGCCTACCGTGAGCCGTTCAAGTCGAAACGCTGCCTGATTCCTGCCGACGGCTATTTTGAGTGGACGACGAGCGAGGAGGACGGGAAGAAAGACCCGTGGATGCTGCACTTGCCAGAAGGAAAGCCGTTCTCCTTTGCTGGCCTATGGGCGCACAATGCCACGCTCGGCGTCACCAGTTGCACCATCATCACCGCGCCGGCCGTCGATCACATCTCGCACATCCACCCTCGGATGCCGGTCATCCTCGATCCGGACGCTTACGACGAATGGCTTGACCTCGGAGTGCAAGGGAATGCCGCCAAGGCTTTGCTCGTAGAAAACCAGATCGACAGCGATCTTGAGTATTTCAGAGTAGGGCGCGAGGTGAACAATTCTCGTTACGAAGGCACGGACACGAAAAAACCGATCGTCAATTCGCTTTAACTCCGGACAAGGCTATTTGCGGTTGGCCTGCCGCAGAAAGGTAAGACCTGCCGTTGCTGAGATGCCAATAAAATCAATGGGACCGTGTTTGGTCGCACCAAATCCTAAGCGATTGATTTCAGCCGATCCTCATACACCTGCAGGGGTCGCCAATCTTATCCCGAAGAAACTTCTTTTGCGAGGTCATCCGGCAATTTGCCGAAGCCGGCCAAGTGGCAATGCACCTTATTTTAACCGCATGGTTGGGCGGGGCATGACACTGAGAAATAAACCAACCGCCATGCCCCTATGGCGTTCAAGGCCAATAATATTTTCTAGCATTTGAACTTCGCGGTCACCATTACAACAAAAGCAAATGCGCCTACGGCCTTCGGGTGAAGATTGGGACCGGAGTATGCCAAATCTCGCCCGATGGAGGAACGTGGCGTTGCAAGGCATATAAAATCGTAACAGCGGAGGGGCGTTGATTCAGGCAATATCAGCAGTTCTGACAACACGATTGATATGGGTAGGCAAGAGGCTACCCTGGACGGCGGGTTTCATCCGATGATCACGCCATAAAGAGCGCTAATCCTCTCCCGCGCTAGACGCCCGGTACTTCGTCGTCGGCCACAAGGCCGCCTTCGCTTTCGAGAATGGAGAGGCGTCGTGCTTCCGAGCGGGTAAATTTGAGCTGCACGCCGAAACCTCTGTCTCCCTCTGGAATGAAGAAGGCTCCGGCTGATTCGAGCGCGGATTGAAGCTTTAGGATGACCTCCTGTGGCGGCAGATCGAGCTTGCGCTCGAATGCAGCGATCACATATTCACCAATCCCTGAGCGTGTCGCCGAGAGCTGGCGGGATATTTCAACGAGCGCTCTCGCGGCGCGGCATTGGGAACCAGTAACCATGATCATTCTCCGGCAGTAACGGATGACCGAAGGTTGGTTGCCGGTCAATTGCCGGGATGACCAATGGTTGGACTATCGCTGTCAAAGAACAAAGAAGCCTATGACGGCCGCGATCGGTACTGGGACACCGACAAGCCAGATCAGCAATTCGCGGACCATGAACTGCTGATAGTCGGATGCGTGCTTGTCCGGGTGCAAAACCGGCGGCACGGCTGGGGAAGGCGGAATGGCCATGAACTGCCTCCAGCGCTAAAAATAGAACATCCAGATCAGGATGACGACGATCAGGGGAACGCCCATGAACCAGAGAATGCCTGCGCGCAACATATCGAATTCCTCCGTTGAATCGCTTCTGTAACGCGTGGTTGTGCATTTCGTTCCTTCGTCCTGTTGTGCGCTCGCCCGCAGCCCTCTGGAGCGGCATCGCATCGACCCATCGCGTGTCGTCGAGGCGGTAACCACCGGGGTGGCGTTCCTGGTGGCCGGCACAATTGTCCTTTCGCGGGCGAGGTGCGTGGACTGACGACAGGGGCCGGCATCCGGCTTGCGAGGGCCATCGGCCTTTTGCTCGGCTTCGGACACCGGCTTATTTTGACGGCAGGATTGACGGTGCTTTACGTCGTGGGGGAGTTGCAGAGCATCTAGAAATCGACGCCGCACCAGCCTGATGCGACGGCGGCAAATGAAAAAGACCTGGAAAACCAGCTCAATCCTAAGCCGTGATGAGGCCTATACGGCATGGAAAAAACGGGTCGAAAGCATCTCTGCCGTTCGACCCGTCCGGTAAAGTTCGGATAGGGGGAATTTCCAGACATCTGCAGGCAGAAAATCCTGCCGATGGGAGGTCTCTTACAGGTCCATCATGCCCGAACAGCGATAATCCATTTGACATAAAGCGCAGAAGATTTGACATTTCTGCCAATGTCATCCGACCCAGTCTCCAATCGCAGCGTCCAGGTTGTTGTCGTCGTACTGCCGGAATCGTCGATCATGTCGCTCGCTTCGGTCCTAGATCCGATGAGGGCCGCAAACAGGGTCGCCGGCAAGGCATTGTTCGAATGGGAAATACTATCTCCCGCCGGCCAGCCGGTCCTTTTGACATGCGGTGTCTCGATTGCCGCCAACGGGATGTTTTCGGCACGCACGGATGGTGACGTGCTGTTGGTCATCGGCGGCTTCAATCTGGACCGCTATGCGGGAAAATCCTTCATCGCCAGCCTGCAATCCTGTGCCCGGCACTTCTCCGTTGTCGCTGGAATCGAATCGGGCTGCTGGCTTTTGGCGCGCTCGGGTTTGGTCAATGGCCGCGCAGCCACGGCGCATTGGGAGGAACTGGAGGATTTTGCGCTCGCCTTTCCAGACGTGTCCGTCAGGGCCGACCGCTTCGTCACCGACGGTAAATTCTGGACCTCCGGTGGTGCGTCGCCGACGTTCGACATGATGCTGCATATGATTCGCCAAAGATTCGGCTCGGCCGTCGCGCTCGATGTGGCAAGCATCTTCGTGTATGACGAGACGCATGCAGCAACAGATGCCCAGCCTCTGGTCTCGCTTGGACGCATGGAGGCTCTTGATCCGGCACTTGCCCGGGCGATCCGCCTGATGGAGCGCACGCTCGACCGGCCCTTGTCGATCGTAGCGCTTGCGCTTCGCGCCGGGCAATCCCAGCGCAAGCTCGAAATGCGCTTTGCCAAAGCCCTGGGTATCAGTCCTGCCGCCTATTATCTGCGGCTGCGTTTGCAGTCAGCACATCGTCTTGTCGGTGACACGCAGTTGCCGGTACGCGAAATCGCCCTTCGCTGCGGTTTCGACAGTCTGTCGTCGTTCTCGCGTGCCTTCAAACATCTTTATGGCGAGAGCCCGCTGAAATCACGCCGTGCGCGTCAATGACGGCTGCTGACGCGCACGCACTGCAGTATGGAAGTGTGCCATGGTGGAATGTTCAAAGGCAGCAAAGCCGGTTATCGTGACTGTTCAAGCAAGGAAAACACGGTCATGGCTGAGGACCTCAACCATCTGCTCAGAACACTTTACGATGCGGGCGCCGAAAATGTGCCGGCATCCGAGATCGATTGGCATTAAGACCAGATGCCAATTCTGCCGATGGCGCTAAGTATGGGGTATCTGCGTTACCGGGAGCGCGGCGGGATTAAATATTTCTGTCTGACAAATGCTGGATACGATGCGATCGGCGCCGAACGCCTTCTCGCCCTTTGGTCCGTTATCTCGCTGGTTCAGGTCTTTGTCCGGTTGACGTGAAGCGCACTTAAGTGCGAGCAGCTGTACAGCAGGCGCCGCGCACGAAAATGGTGCTGCCGATGGAATCTGGGAGCCGGTAAGATGTTCTTTTCTTTGCGATTATGGTGAGAGCGCAGGGATTCGAACCCTGGACCTACTGATTAAAAGTCAGTTGCTCTACCGACTGAGCTACGCTCTCCCAGGACCGGTCTGTTATGTCCGGCGGAAGTGGGCGGACATATGCACAGTGGGCTTGTTTTGGTCAACCCAAAAAACAGGCAAAAGTGCAAAAACGATGTTTTCCAATGAGATCGCCAAAAGGTGATTGGTTTGGCACCGGCTTCGGCGCTAAGACGGCCGGGCTTGTTGCAGGCTGGAGTTTTAACCTGGTGTCCATCGCTGATATTTCCATCTGGACCGCCGTTCTGGCGGGCGCACTCTCCTTTCTTTCGCCCTGCGTTCTGCCGCTGGTGCCGCCCTATCTCTGTTACATGGCGGGCATATCGGTGGATCAGTTTCGCGGTGGCGAAACGCAGGTCGCCTCCACCGGCACCCGGCGTGCGGTGTTTGGTGCCGCCTTCCTGTTCACGCTCGGCTTTGCCACCGTGTTCGTGGCGCTTGGGGCTGGGGCATCCAGCATCGGCCTTGTGCTGCGCCAGCATATCGACATCTTGTCGCGCATCGGCGGGATCGTCATCATCGTCATGGGCCTGCATTTCCTCGGCGTGTTCCGGATCGGCATCCTCGGGCGCGAGGCGCGTTTCCAAGGAAATGGCAAGCCGGCGACGCTGTCGGGCGCCTATATCATGGGCCTTGCCTTTGCGTTTGGCTGGACGCCCTGCATCGGTCCGGTGCTCGGCACCATTCTCGGTGTTGCGGCTGCGCGTGATACGGTGACGGACGGAGCCATGCTGTTGGCTGTCTATTCGCTGGGGCTGGCCATTCCGTTCTGGATTGCCGCCGGGTTCTCCGGTGCTTTCATGAAATTCCTGTCGCGCTTCCGCCGCCATCTTGGTCTGGTGGAAAAGCTGATGGGGGGTTTCCTGATTCTCGCCGGCCTTGCCTTCGTTTTCGGCTTCATCAGCGCGATGGCCATATGGTTCCAGGAAACCTTTCCAGTCCTGATGCAAATCGGCTAAGCACGAACCTCAAACAGAGGTTTCAAAGCGATGGCAGAAATAGCCGGTTTGGTACTGCCGTTCTTCGGCCTGATCTTCGTCGGCTATCTGGCGGCGAAGCTCGTCCGCAATCCGGCCGCCGAGGGCGCCAGCGATGCCATGGGCTGGCTCAATATCTTCATCATCTACCTGGCGCTGCCGGCTTTGTTCTTCAAGCTGGTCTCCAAGACGCCGATCGAGCAGCTTACCCGTTTCGACTTCGTCCTTTCCTCGATCGGTGCCACCTATACCGTCTTCGCGCTGGTTTTTGGCGTTGGTTACTGGATGCGCCGAAATTCGCTGGCCGAATCGACGGTGCAAGGGCTGGCAGGCGCCTATGGCAATATCGGTTACATGGGGCCGGGACTGGCGCTCCTGGCATTCGGAGAGCCGGCAGCAGTACCGGTTGCCCTGATCTTCTGCTTCGAGAACGTTCTGCATTTCATGGTCGCGCCGGCCATGATGGCGCTGGCTGGTGACGAGAAGAGCTCACCCGGACGGCTTGCACTCGCGATCGCCAGGAAAATCCTGCTGCACCCATTCATCCTGTCGACGATCGCCGGCGTAATCGCCGCATATTTCTCATTCCAGCCGCCGGTGCCGGTGCAGAGGCTGATCGATTATCTGGCGCAGGCAGCCGCTCCCTGCGCCCTGTTTGCCATGGGCGTGACGCTGGCGCTGCGGCCGCTGAAACGCATTCCTGCCGAGATCGCCTATATCGTGCCGGCAAAGCTGATCCTGCACCCGGTTCTGATGTATCTGGTGATGGGGCTCGCCGGCAATTTCGAGCCGGTCTGGGTGCAGACGGCCGTGCTTCTGGCTGCATTACCGACGGCGACCAACGTCTTTGTCATCGGCCAGCAATATGGCGTCTGGCAGGAGCGGGCCTCGGCAACGATCCTGATCACCACCGTTTTCTCGGTGGCGACGGTGACGATGCTGCTCTACCTGATCAGCTCAGGCGCTCTTCCGGCCGATCTTTTCCCGTAAGGTACTGCGCAGGGATTGCAGGGCGCTGCCGGGATTGATCCCCTCGCGCATCATCAGATTGCGCAGCGGCGCGACGCTGGCCAAGGCCTGCAGTCCGGCGGCACGCAGCATCTGCACCGGCAGGAAATCGGACAACAGGGAGCGATTGAGCAGATCGACGCTGACGGTGCGGCTGAAAATATCCGCCCGCCGCTTTCGGTCGTAGCGCGCGCCAAAATCATCGGGGATAGGCGCGGACCCAAGCAGGGATATGGCGGCCATAATGTCGCGCAGGCTGAGGTTGAGCCCCTGTGCGCCGATCGGCGGGAAGGCGTGGGCGGCTTCGCCGATCAGGATCGCCCGGCCCTTGCCGAAGGATTTGGCGGCCATGCCGGACAGCGGAAACGACTGGGGTGCGCCTTCGATGGTGACTTTCCCCAGCATCGACTGCATGCGCTGCTCCACCGCCAAGGCCAGAGCGTCAGGCGCAAGCGCCAACGTTGCTTCGGTATCCTCAGGCTTCTGAACCCAGACAAGGCTGGATCGCAAGCCGCCGGGCAGCGGCACCTGGGTGAAGGGCCCGTGTGGCGTGTGGAATTCCGTCGAGATGTTCTGGTGGGCCACCTGATGGGAAAAGTTGAGAACAAGTGCGCTTTGCGGATAGGACCAATTCCTGACTTCGATCCCGGCTGATGCCCGTACACCGGATTTACGGCCGTCGGCCCCAATCACGAGGCTTGCGGTGACGCTGCGGCCATCATCGAGCGTCAGGATGGTGCGTTCAGGTTCGAATTCGACCTGTGTCAGGCTCGCGACGATACGCATAAGCGACGGCCGTTTCTCGGCTTCCTTGTCCAGCAGGGCCAGAAAGGGCGCATTGGGAATATTGTATCCGAAAGCCTCCAGTCCGACTTCAGCGGCATGAAAGGTCACGGTCGGCGCACGCAGCAGACGGTTCGTCCCGTCGATGATTCGCATGCCGGAAAGCGGCGCCGCCAATGGGGCAATCGCCTGCCAGATGCCAAGGTTGCGCACAAGCCCAAGCGATTGATCCATCAGCGCCGTGGTTCGTCCATCGGCTTTTCCCGCCGCCGGCGCGATCAGCGCGACGCTGCGGCCCGTGTCGGCGAACGCCAGCGCAGCCAGAGATCCGGCCAGCCCTGCACCGACGACTGCGATTTCAAAGTGCTCCATGGCGTCCGCTTCCCGTGCATGTATCTGTTGAGGTCTTAATCTTAACCGTCGGCGGCTGCGAATGAAATGGGGTGAAATGGCGCAGATGCCAGTGGCGTCCACAGCTGATTGCCATGCTTTTGCGGCATCAGGTGATTTTTGCTGGCAGCCAAACTCAAACGGTGCATATTACCGCCAACACCCGTTGGACAATGCGGGGACGGGAGTGTGGCCGTTGAAACAGCCGGTTCAGCATGCTTCCAAGGAAAGCGCAGAGTAAGGACAGGGTGCGTCTGCCGATGAAGTTTTTTAACTACAAGCGCGTGCCCTACGCGGAAATTCGCGCATTTTCCGTTCATATTCTCACCGCATCCGGCGCGTTTCTGGCCTTTTTGGGCGTGGTCGCCGCAGCCGAACACCGATTCGTCGATATGTTCTGGTGGCTGGGCCTGGCGCTCGCCGTAGACGGGATCGATGGTCCGATCGCCCGCAAGGTCCGGGTCAAGGAAGTCCTGCCCAACTGGTCCGGCGATACGCTCGACAACGTCATCGATTACGTCACCTATGTGCTGCTTCCGGCCTTTGCGCTCTATCAGAGCGGCATGATCGGCGAACCGTGGTCGTTTTTTGCCGCCGGCGCCATCGTCATGTCGAGTGCGATCTATTATGCCGACATGGGCATGAAGACGGACGAGTATTTCTTCTCCGGTTTCCCGGTCGTCTGGAACATGGTGGTTTTCACGCTGTTCGTCATCGATGCCAGCGAACTGGCGGCCTCGATCGTCGTGGCCGTCTCGGTCGTTCTGACCTTCATGCCGATCAGCTTCCTGCATCCGGTGCGCGTCAAGCGTCTGAGGCCACTCAACCTGGCTGTCTTTACTGTCTGGTCGGTGCTCAGCGGCTATGCGCTGCTGTTGCATTTCGACACGCCCGCCTGGGTCGTGGCCGGTGTCGTCGGTACCGGCATCTATCTCTATGTCATCGGTTTCGTCTTGCAGATATTTCCCCGGCTTGGACGGGGTTGAGGAGGTTTCATGGCACAGGCCATCATGGTGCGGACGCTTGGCGGACCGGATGTTCTCAAAATCGAAGGGGTCACGCTTTCGGCGCCGGGACCCGGCGAAGTGCAGATCCGCCAGGTCGCGGTCGGCGTGAACTTCATCGACGTCTACTTCCGCACCGGTCTCTACAAGTCGGCTGAAGGGCTTCCCTTCATTCCGGGCAAAGAGGGGGCCGGCATCGTCACGGCGGTCGGTGATAATGTCAGCAGCTTCGCAGTCGGCGACCGGGTGGCCTATGCGTCGTCCGACGGGGCCTATGCGAGCGAGCGCAATATCGAGATCTCGCAGCTGGTGAAGGTGCCGGACGATATCACACTGGAAACCGCAGCGGCGATGATGCTGAAGGGTATGACAGCGCAATACCTGCTCAACCAGACCTTCAAGGTCGGTCCTGAAACCACGCTTCTGTTTCACGCAGCCGCCGGTGGCGTCGGCCTGATCGCCGGCCAATGGGCCAAGGCGCTCGGAGCGACCGTCATCGGAACCGCAGGGTCGCAGGACAAGATCGACCTGGCGCTTGCCCATGGCTATGACCACGTCATCAACTACCGCACCGATGATTTTGTCAGCGCGGTCAAGGAGATCACGGGCGGCAAGGGCGTTGATGTGGTCTATGATTCGGTCGGCAAGGACACCTATCCGGCCTCGCTCGACTGCATCAAGCCGCGCGGACTCTGGGTTAGCTTCGGCAATTCGTCGGGTCCGGTCGAGGGCGTCAACATCGGAATTCTGGCGCAGAAGGGCTCGCTGTTTGCCACGCGGCCGACCTTGTTCAGCTATGTTTCGACGCGGCCGGCACTCGAGGCGTGTGCAAACTCCCTGTTTGATGTTGTGCAAAGCAACAAAGTGCGTATCAATATCAACCAGACGTATGCGCTTGCCAATGCAGGTCAGGCGCACGCAGATCTGGAAGCAAGAAAAACGAGCGGAACAACATTGCTGATTTCTTGAGACAAGCCGGAGAGGCAGCCAAGGCAGCAGAGAATGAGAAAAGAGGGGCGGCGTGTCGGCTGAGGGACAACCCGCCAACAGTCTATTGCTGGCTGTTGGCCAACTGACAAAACTGTTCGGCACATTCGCTGCCTGTAACGGAATCAATCTCGATATCAGGCCGGGCGAAATCCATGCGCTTCTCGGCGAAAACGGCGCCGGTAAGTCGACGCTGGTCAAGATGCTGTTCGGCGTTCTCGCTCCGACCAGCGGCCAGATCGTCTGGCAGGGACAGCCGGTGCGCATCGCCAGCCCCAGTGCCGCGCGCAAGCTCGGCATCGGCATGGTGTTTCAGCATTTTTCGCTGTTCGAGGCCCTGACAGTCGCTGAAAACATTGCCCTGTCGATGGATCCGGGCGTGTCGCTGGCAAGGATCGCCAAGGAGGCGTCCGACCTGTCGCATGCCTATGGCCTTCCGCTCGATCCGCATGCGCATGTGGCCGATCTTTCCGTCGGCGAGCGCCAGCGTATCGAAATCGTCCGCGCACTGCTGCAAAATCCGAAGCTGATCATTCTCGACGAGCCGACCTCGGTGCTGACGCCGCAGGAGGCGGACCGGCTGTTTGAAACATTGAACAAGTTGAAAGCCGAGGGGCGTTCCGTTCTTTATATCAGCCATCGGCTGGAAGAGGTGCAGCGCATCTGCGACCGCGCCACTGTCCTTCGCCACGGCAAGGTGACCGGCGCCTGTGACCCGCGCCAGGAGACCCCGTCGTCGCTGGCCCGTATGATGGTCGGCAGCGATGTTGCGCATGTCAGCGCCGAAGGTACGAATACCAAGGGCGCGATCAAGCTTGAGGCCCGCCATCTGTCTGCCACAGCCAGAACGCCCTTCGCCGTTTCTCTCAAGAATATCTGTCTCAAGGTGCATGCCGGTGAAGTTCTGGCAATCGCCGGCGTCGCGGGCAATGGGCAGGGTGAATTGTTTGATGCCTTGTCCGGCGAATATCCGGTCGCCAGCGACGATGTCATTCTGATATCCGACAAGCCGGTTGGTACCCGCGGCATCAATGCCCGCCGGCTGATGGGCGCGGGTTTTGTGCCCGAAGAACGCCACGGCCATGCCGCCGTTTCGGCGCTGTCGCTCTCCGACAATCTCATCCTTGCCCGCAGCCAATCGGACCGGCGCGCCTTTCTCGGCGGCGGCCCGCTCGGGCTGATCCGACAGGATGCGGTGAAGATGGCGGCAAAGCGTATTTCTGCGGCAATGGACGTGCGCAAGAGCGGCGAGAACCCGCCTGCCGGCTCTTTGTCGGGCGGAAATCTGCAGAAATTCATTGTCGGGCGTGAACTCGACCGCCAGCCGACGGTGCTGATCGTCAACCAGCCCACCTGGGGTGTCGATGCCGGCGCCGCCAGCCGCATCCGCCAAGCGCTGGTCGATCTCGCCAAATCCGGGTCTGCCGTTCTGGTCATCAGCCAGGACCTAGATGAGATTTTTGAGGTCGCAACCGAAATCGCCGTGATCAGCGAAGGCAGGCTTTCCGATATCTATCCGGCCTCGGACCTTTCGCGTGAAAAAATCGGACTGTTGATGGGCGGCATGTATGGCAAGACCGAGACTGCGGAGACGGCGCATGCGCATTGAACTGGAACGGCGCCCGGACGTCTCCAAACTGTTTTCCATCCTGTCGCCGTTCATCGCGCTCGGTCTGACGCTGTTCTTCGGCGGCATCATGTTCATGATGCTCGGCAAGGATCCGTTCGCAGCGCTTTACAGCTTCTTCATCGAGCCGTTGACGGAAGTCTGGTCGCTGCATGAACTGGCGATCAAGGCAGCGCCGCTCATTCTCATCGCCGTCGGCCTGTCGGTCTGCTATCGCTCGAACAACTGGAATATCGGCGCCGAAGGCCAGTTCATCATGGGGGCGATCGCCGGATCGATCCTGCCGGTGGTGTTCTACGAATGGCAATCGCCGCTGGTTCTGCCGCTGATGATGCTGCTCGGCATGGTGGGTGGCGCGCTGTTTGCCGGTATTCCGGCCTTGCTCAAGGCGCATCTGAATACCAACGAAATCCTCACCAGCCTGATGCTGGTCTATGTCGCGCAGCTGTTTCTCGACTGGCTGGTGCGAGGACCCTGGCGCAATCCGGGCGGCATGAATTTTCCGGAAACCCGCACCTTCGACGCAACGGCCATCCTGCCGGAAATGATCGCGTCGGGACGGGCGCATTGGGGCTTCGGGTTTGCGATCATCGCGGCGATCCTGATTTGGTTCATGATGCGCTATACGCTGAAGGGCTTCGAGATTACCGTCCTTGGCCAGTCCCAGCGGGCAGGGCGTTTCGCCGGTTTTTCGTCGCGCAAGATGATCTGGTTTTCCATGCTGCTATCCGGTGCGCTGGCGGGACTTGCCGGCATTGCCGAGGTCAGCGGTGCGATCCAGCAGCTGCGCCCGGTCATTTCGCCCGGTTATGGTTTCACCGCCATCATCGTCGCCTTTCTCGGGCGGCTCAATCCGCTGGGGATCGTCGTTGCCGGGCTCGTGCTGGCACTGACCTATCTCGGCGGTGAGGCGGTGCAGGTGTCGCTGCAGATTTCCGACAAGCCGATACGGGTTTTCCAAGGGCTTCTGCTGTTCTTCGTGCTCTCCTGCGACACGCTCATCCACTATAAGATCCGGATGATGTGGTACGATCTGAACGACACGACCGGCGATGGTGCGCGCTGATGGGTATCTATGAAGCCATCCTTCTGACGGTCATTACGGCGGCAACACCGCTTGTTCTGGCGGCAATCGGCGAACTCATCACCGAGCGTTCCGGCGTTCTCAACCTCGGCGTCGAGGGCATGATCATCATGGGGGCCGCTTGCGCCTTCATCGCCACGCAATTAACCGGGTCGCCCTATATCGGCATTCTCGCCGGCATCGCATCGGGGGCATTGTTTTCGCTGCTGTTCGGCTTTCTGACGTTGACGCTCGTTGCCAATCAGGTAGCGACCGGACTGGCTCTGACCATCCTCGGGCTTGGCGTTTCCAGCATGATCGCCGAGCCCTATCTCGGACAATCCGGCATCAAGCTGCCGCAGATCGTCTTTCCGGTCCTGTCGGATATTCCATTTCTGGGCGCTGTTCTATTCAAGCAGGATCTCATTTTCTATCTGTCGATCGCGCTGGTCGCCGGCGTGAACTGGTTTCTGTTCAAAAGCCGCGCCGGTCTGAAGCTCCGCTCCGTTGGTGACAGCCATGCCTCGGCGCATGCGCTCGGCATCAACGTCATTCGCACCCGTTATCTGGCCGTGATGTTCGGTGGCGCCTGCGCCGGGCTGGCAGGGGCGCAGCTGTCTCTGGTTTACACGCCGCAATGGGCGGAGAACATGTCGGCCGGGCGGGGCTGGATTGCGCTGGCGCTGGTAGTGTTTGCCTCCTGGCGGCCTTGGCGGATTATTGCAGGCGGCTATCTGTTCGGCGCCGTATCGATCAGCCAGCTCTATGTCCAGGCGCGCGGCATCGACATTCCCTCGCAGTTTCTTTCTGCTCTTCCCTATCTGGCGACAATTATCGTACTCATTCTCATCTCGCACAATCGACGCACGACGTTGATCAATACGCCGGCATCGCTTGGCAAGTCCTTTGTGCCGGACAGATAACAAGAACAACAACGCAAACCAAACCTACAGGGGTCAACATGAAAAAATTACTTTTCGCACTCGCCACGACCGCAGCAGTCATCGGCTTTTCCGCCGGCGCCTACGCCGCCGATAAGGCCAAGGTCTGCTTCGTCTATGTCGGCTCGAAAACTGACGGTGGCTGGACGCAGGCGCATGACATCGGCCGTTTGGAGCTTGAAAAGGCGCTGGGCGACAAGATCGAAACCCAGTTCCTCGAAAACGTTCCGGAAGGTCCGGATGCCGAGCGCGCCATCGAGCGTCTGGCCCGTTCGGGCTGCGGACTGATCTACACCACCTCTTTCGGCTTCATGGACGCGACCGTCAAGGTTGCCGCAAAATTCCCCGACGTGAAGTTCGAGCATGCGACCGGCTACAAGTCGGCCCCGAACCTTGCGACTTACAACAGCCGCTTCTACGAAGGCCGTTATATCCAGGGTCAGATCGCCGCGAAAATCTCGCAGAAGGGCGTCGCCGGCTACATCGCGTCCTTCCCGATCCCGGAAGTGGTGATGGGCATCAATGCCTTCGTCACCGGCGCGCGTTCGATCAACCCTGACTTCAAGATCAAGGTCGTATGGGCAAACACCTGGTTCGACCCAGGCAAGGAAGCCGATGCCGCCAAGGCGCTGATCGACCAGGGCGTCGATGTGTTGACGCAGCACACCGACACGACGGCGCCGATGCAGGTTGCTGCCGAGCGCGGCATCAAGGCCTTCGGCCAGGCATCCGACATGATCAAGGCCGGCCCGGAAACGCAGCTGACGGCTATCGTCGATACCTGGGGCGCCTATTACATCAAGCGCACCCAGCTGTTTCTGGATGGCAAGTGGGAGACATCGTCGAGCTGGGACGGCCTGAAGGACGGCATCCTGACCATGGCGCCATACACCAACATGCCGGATGACGTGAAGGCTCTGGCGGAAGCGACCCAGAAGAAGATCGAATCGGGTGAGCTGAAGCCTTTCACCGGCCCGCTGAAGAAGCAGGACGGCTCTGAATGGCTCGCAGCCGGTGCATCCTCGGATGACGGCACGCTGCTCGGCATGAATTTCTACGTCGAAGGCGTTGACGACAAGCTGCCAAAATAAGTTCGGCATTCGATGGTGCAATCAGGAAGGGTGGCCGCAAGGTCGCCCTTTTTTGATTCCGGCTCATGGAAATTTGCCGAGGACGCTCAAAAGCTGTTTACATAAATCATATAGTATGATTTTTTGATTGGGCTGCTGAGGAGCAGCTTTTTGGGAGGAAATCATGAAAATCAAGACTGCACTGAGCTGTGCCACGGTTCTGGCTGCCTGCATGTTCGGTTCGGCCTCTGCCGCCGACCTGACGATCGGCTTTTCGCAGATCGGCTCCGAATCCGGCTGGCGCGCGGCTGAAACCACATTGACCAAGCAACAGGCTGAAAAGCGCGGCATCGACCTGAAATTTGCCGATGCCCAGCAGAAACAGGAAAATCAGATCAAGGCACTACGGTCCTTCATTGCCCAGGGCGTTGATGCCATCTTGATCGCCCCGGTTGTCGCGACCGGCTGGGATGAAGTCCTGACGGAAGCCAAGGATGCCGAAATTCCGGTCATTCTTCTCGATCGTACGGTCGATTCGTCTAAGGACCTCTACCTGACGGCTGTCACGTCCGACCTCGTTCACGAAGGCAATGTTGCCGGCAAGTTCCTGGTCGACACGGTCGGTGGCAAACAATGCAATGTCGTCGAACTGCAGGGCACCACAGGCTCTTCGCCGGCTATCGACCGCAAGAAGGGTTTCGAGGAGGCACTGAAGGGCCACGACAACCTGAAGATCATCCGCAGCCAGACTGGCGACTTCACCCGCACCAAGGGCAAGGAAGTCATGGAAAGCTTCCTGAAGGCGGAAGACGGCGGCAAGAATATCTGCGCGCTTTATGCCCATAATGACGACATGGCCGTCGGCGCCATCCAGGCGATCAAGGAAGCCGGCCTGAAACCGGGCACGGATATCCTCGTCGTCTCGATCGACGCCGTTCCGGATATCTTCCAGGCGATGGCAGCCGGCGAAGCAAACGCCACTGTCGAACTGACCCCGAACATGGCCGGTCCGGCACTCGACGCACTCGACGCGTTCCTGAAGGACGGCACCAAGCCTGCCAAGTGGATCCAGACGGAATCGAAGCTCTATACCCAGGCTGACGATCCGCAGAAGGTCTACGAAGAAAAGAAGGGCCTCGGCTACTGATCGATTGCCGGCATCGCCCGAAGGTCGCGCCTGTTGTCTTCTGACCGCAGTCATCGACAGCAAGGCGATGTCGGCAAATCCTCTTTTCCCACGGTTGTAGCCGTGCCTCCGCGGCGGATGCTGACATGATCGGCGGAAATCCGTAAGCTACGGCTGACCTAGTTTCATTGAAGTATCGGTTTCATGCAAAACAGCTCAAACGATGTTCTTGTCGCCGCCGGGATCGTGAAAACCTTTCCGGGTGCCATCGCCCTCAACAAGGTCGATTTCTCGCTGCGGCGCGGCGAAGTGCATGCGCTGCTGGGGGAAAACGGCGCCGGAAAATCGACGCTGATCAAATGCATGACGGGTGCCTACCGCCGTGACGCCGGTTCGTTGACGCTCGATAGCGCTGAGATCGATCCGCGCGATACACTCAACGCCCAGAAGCTCGGGATTGGCACTGTCTACCAGGAGGTCAACCTGCTTGGAAATCTGAGCGTTGCGGAAAACCTTTTTCTCGGGCGCCAGCCTCGCCGCTTCGGTCTCATCCAGAACGGAGAAATGAAGAGGCGGGCCAACGCGTTGCTGGCGCAATATGGCATCGACATCGATGTCTCCGCAGCACTGGAAAGCTATTCCGTCGCCATCCAGCAGGTGGTGGCCATTGCCCGTGCTGTCGATCTCTCCGGCAAGGTGCTGATCCTTGATGAACCGACCGCCAGCCTCGATGCGCAGGAAGTGGAGATGCTGTTTCGCATCGTTCGCGACCTGAAGGCGAGGGGACTGGGCATCGTCTTCATCACGCATTTTCTCGAGCAGGTCTACGATCTCTCAGACCGCATCACCGTCCTGCGCAACGGACAGCTGGTCGGCACGCGTGATACAGCGTCGCTGCCGCTCCGCGAACTCGTGACCATGATGCTTGGCCACGAACTCCAGTCCGCCGAAAGGGTAGCAGGCGGGGCAGAATCCGGAAGTGGCCCCGTTCATTTCCGATTTTCAAAATATGGCAAGACCGGCAAGATCAAGCCGTTCGATCTGGACGTCCGCAAGGGTGAGGTCGTCGGCATTGCCGGACTTCTCGGCTCCGGGCGCACCGAAACTGCTGAGTTGATGTTTGGCGTGCACAAGGCCGATAGCGGCAGCGCCGATATCGGCGGCAAGACCGCCAATCTGTCATCGCCGCGTGCCGCAATCGCCGAGGGTTTCGGGTTTTGCCCCGAGGATCGCAAGCTGGACGGCATCATCGGCGAACTGTCGGTGCGCGAAAACATCGCTCTGGCCTTGCAGGCGCGGCGCGGCTGGGCAAGGCCACTGTCGGCATACGAACAGAACGCCTTGGCCGATCGCTACATCAAGGCTTTGGACATCCGCACCAGCGACCGGGAAAAGCCGATTCGGCTCTTGTCCGGTGGCAATCAGCAGAAAGCCATTCTGGCGCGCTGGCTGGCGATCAATCCGCAATTCCTCATTCTCGACGAACCCACACGCGGCATCGATGTCGGCGCCCATGCCGAAATCATCCGCCTGATCGGTGAACTCTGCGCGCAGGGCATGTCGCTGATCGTCATTTCCTCCGAGCTTGAGGAACTCGTGGCTTACAGTTCGAGGATCATCGTCCTGCGGGATCGCACCCATGTTGCAGAACTGACCGGTAGCGAGATCACCACCGAACATATCGTCACTGCCATTGCTGCGGCAACGGCTGCAGGAGGCGCACAATGATCGACAACGCAAAACGCCTCGCCCGGCGCCTGCTTCCGCAGTTTATCGCGCTGGCGATGATCCTGGTGCTGATCCGGCTGGTCTTTCCGGACTTTTTCTCGATCGAAATCCAGAACGGACGGCTCTATGGCAGCCTGGTCGATATTCTCAATCGCGGTGCGCCGGTCGCTCTTCTGGCCGTCGGCATGACGGTTGTGATTGCCACCAAAGGTATCGATCTCTCGGTCGGTGCGGTCATGGCCATCTGCGGCGCTGTTGCCGCCGCATCCAGCGTGCGCGGCGATCCACTGATCTTGACCCTCCTGCTGGCGGTCGGAACCGGCCTGATCTGCGGTGTTTGGAATGGTTTTCTGGTGTCTATTCTGAATATTCAGCCGATTATCGCCACGCTGGTGCTGATGGTGGCCGGGCGCGGCATCGCTCAACTGGTGACGGAAGGGGCGATCCTGACCTTCAACGATCCTGGCCTGATCTTCATCGGCAGCGGCTCTTTCCTTGGGCTGCCGATGCCGGTGATCATCTGGCTTGCATTCGGCATCGCCGTTGCGTTGGTCGTGCGGCGCACTGCGCTCGGCATGTTGATCGAGGCCGTCGGCATCAACCGCCGCGCCAGCACGCTGTCGGGGATACAGACGCCTCTGCTGCTGATGGCGGCTTATATGCTATCGGGCTTGTGTGCGGCCATCGCCGGACTGATCGTCACGGCTGACATCAGGGGCGCCGATGCCAACAATGCCGGTCTCTGGCTGGAGCTTGATGCCATTCTCGCTGTCGTCGTCGGCGGCACGTCGCTGCTCGGTGGCCGGTTCAGCATCGTCGCCTCGCTGATCGGAGCGATGATCATCCAGGCGGTCAATACCGGCATCCTGTCGTCGGGCTTTCCGCCGGAATTCAACCTGATCATCAAGGCTGCGATCATTGTCATCATCCTCGTCATCCAGTCGCCGCGGGTGCAGGCCGGATTGACGTTCCTCAGCCGAAAATCCGTCCGTAGAGAGACCGCAGAGCAGTCCGTCCGATGAACCAGAAATATCTCCCACTGATTGCCACCATCGTGATCTTCGTCGTTTCCTATGCGGCGTGTGCCGTGCAGTATCCGAACATCCTGTCGACCCGGGTGATCGGCAACCTTTTGACCGACAACGCCTTTCTCGGCATCGCTGCGGTCGGCATGACATTCGTCATCCTGTCGGGCGGCATCGACCTGTCGATCGGATCGGTCATCGCCTTCACCGGCATATTCCTGGCTGTCCTGATGCAAAATACCGGCATCCACCCGCTCGCAGCTTTCGTGCTTGTGCTTATGATCACCACCGCGTTCGGCGCGATCATGGGGGCGATCATCCACTATCTTGAAATGCCGGCCTTCATCGTGACACTGGCCGGCATGTTCCTCGCCCGTGGCATGGCCTTTGTTTTGTCGATCGATTCCATCCCAATAAAGCATCCGTTTTACGCGACGATGAAGACATTTTACTACAAGCTGCCGGGCGGTGGCCGCATCACGCTGATCGGCGGACTGATGCTTCTGGTCTTCGCAGCCGGCATCCTCATTGCCCAGCGCACCCGCTTCGGCACCAATGTCTATGCACTCGGCGGTGGTGGCCAGACATCCGCCTTGATGGGCGTTCCGGTCGGCCGCACGACAATGATGATCTATGGTCTTTCCGGTTTTCTCGCCGGGCTTTCGGGAATCGTTTATTCCCTATACACCTCGGCAGGTTATTCGCTCGCAACCGTGGGTGTCGAACTGGATGCGATTGCCGCCGTGGTGATCGGAGGAACGCTTCTGACAGGCGGCGCCGGGTTTGTTGGGGGGACACTCGTCGGCGTCTTGATTCAGGGGCTGATCCAGACCTACATCACCTTTGACGGTTCTCTGTCGAGTTGGTGGACGAAAATTCTGATCGGTGCTTTGTTGTTTACGTTTATTCTGATGCAAAAGGCTATCCTGTTTTTGTCGCGGCAAAACAAGAGGTATTCCTGAGGGGGGATTTGCTTGCGTAAGGGACTGCTCGAAACCGTCTTGACCGGTGCGCGAACGCGTACGAGCCACGCGCAGGTGGTTGACGAACTGGGCAAGGCCATTGTGTCGGGTGATTTTCCCGTGGGCTCCATTTTGCCTGGTGACCCGGAACTGGTGATGCGTTTCAAGGTATCGCGCACGGTCTTGCGCGAGGCGATGAAGACGCTGGCGGCCAAGGGGCTGATTGTACCACGAGCCCGCATCGGTACCCGGGTGACGGCGAAAAACCAATGGAACCTGTTCGACGGTGATGTTTTGACATGGCATTTCCATCGTGGTGTCGATGAGGAATTCCTCTATCATCTCAGCGAAGTACGCCTGGCGTTCGAACCTCACTCCGCAGCCCTTGCCGCCGTCAATGCGACGGAAGCCGAGATTAGCGGCATGATGCGGCTGGCGGTTGCAATGGGCGATCCCGAACACACAGCTGAAACGCTGGCCATGGCCGATCTGCGGTTTCATCTGGCGGTCGTCGAGGCTTCGGGAAACCCGTTCATGCGCACTGTCGGTAGCCTGATCGAGGCAGCACTGGTCAGCATCTTCAAGCTGAGTTCGCCCGCATCTGGCCGCGAAGGCATTGACGAGGTGTCGCGTTCGCATATCAAGATCGTCGAGCAGATCAGCCGGCGTGATGAGGCGGGAGCAAGGGCGGCGATGGAGAATGTCATCCGCGTCGGGCGCGAGCGCGTTCGGGTGGCTCTCAAGGAACTTACCGACGTGAAGGCCCCGACCCGGTGACTGCCACCGCTGGTTTTGTGGCATGACCGAAATTACCAGTGCATTTGGTCCTCGATAAAGCAGGACCACCGCCAAAACAGCCGCAATTCGGCAGTTGCTGCCTTGCTGCGACTGCATCTTCCGCCTATTTGATAGAACTGAATCTGACATGCGCCGCCTCCGGCGCGTGTATCTCCATCAACGGTGTCCGAGGGTTATGTCCGAACTGATTGTTATTTTCGTTCTTCTATTGATCAATGCGTTTTTCGCGCTTTCGGAAATGGCAATTGTGTCGGCAAGCCGGCCACTGCTGCGGCAGATGGCAAAACAGGGCAACAGCCGCGCCGAACTGGCGTTACGGCTGGCCGAGGATCCGGGTAAATTTCTGTCCACTGTTCAGGTCGGCATCACCCTCGTCGGCACGCTTGCTGGCGCCTATGGTGGCGCCACTATCGCCGACAAGCTGGCGCCGACGCTCGACACGATCAGCTGGATCAATCCCTACGGCAGCACAGTTGCCGTAGCACTGGTCGTAACGCTCATCACCTATCTCTCCGTGGTGATCGGCGAGCTTATTCCGAAGCAACTGGCACTGAAGAACTCCGAGGGCGTGGCGATGTTCGTCGCCGGCCCGATGTCGGTTCTCTCAAGGCTGGCGGCCCCTGTCGTCTATCTGTTCGAGATGTCGGCATCGCTTTTCATGCGGGCTTTCGGTGTTTCCAGCGACAGCGACCATGTGACCGAAGAGGAAGTGCAGGCGATAATGGCAGAAGGCGTCGAAAGCGGCGCGATCGAGAAGTCGGAGCATGAGATGCTGCGGCGAATCATCCGGCTCGGCGACCGCAACGTCAAATCGATCATGACCCATCGCACCGAAGTCAGCTTCATCGACGTCAACGACACGCTGGACACCATCCGTGCCAAGGTTGAGCAAACCGCTCATTCTCGCTATCCGGTCATGGATGCGACCGGCGAAGTGCTTGGCGCGGTGCAGGTCAAAGAAATTTTGAATGCGCCGGCGAAATCCGGCTTCCAGATCAGAAACTTCGTCAAGGATATCCATACCTTGCCGGAGACCGCGTCCTGCCTGAAAGCGCTTGAGGCCTTCAAGGCATCGCATATCAACATGGCGATGATCGTTGATGAGTACGGCAGTATCGAAGGCATCATCACCATCGCCGACATCCTGGAAGCCATCGTTGGTGTTCTGCCGTCAAACTATGACGACATCGAGCACGCACTGATTCGCCAGCGTGACGATGGATCGTATCTGGTCGATGGACGCACGCCGATCGATGAAATCCATCTGACCATCGGCATCGACGAAATTGATTCTGACGGCAATTACGAAACCATCTCCGGCTTTCTGGTGCAGCAGTTGCGCAAGAACCCGGAGGAGGGTGACGTCACGGAAGCTTATGGATACCGTTTCGAAGTCATCGACATGGATGGCCGCCGCATCGACAAGATCCTCGTCTCGCGCGCCGCGCACTGATACCTGACGATTCAGCTGAAAAACAATAAGGCCGGGAAAACCCGACCTTTTGTCAACTCGTTTGGTGTTTGGCCTGCTAGTACATCCGTAGTCAGGTCAACTGCATGCATTATTCGGCTGTTTTGGTTAATAAATAGTTAATGCAACACGAGGCCGTCAGCTCAGTTTTCTTCGATCGAAATGCCGCCTTCGCCGATTTTCACTTCCACGCCGTCAGGCTTGGATTCCTTGTCGTAGACATAGATGCCCAATCCCACGACCAGAACGACGAGACCTCCGATCAGCATATAGAGCGCATTGCGATTCAACTTCATTTCCTTCCAACAAGGGCTGCCTTTTCCCGACGTGAAATAGGCCTGTATTGGTTTTTTGGAAGGGGGAACGATCAGTTAGAGCGCTGTTTACCGCAGAATCATGACATCGCATGTTGCGCCCGCATCCACCGCCGGCGCATGCGGCGGCCGGATGATCAGGCAATCGGACTGGGCAAAGACCTTCATCATGGAGGAATCCTGGCGCGAGAACGTTTCTGCATGCAAAACGCCATCATCGCCTCGGGTCAACCGGGCGCGAACATAGTCCTGGCGCTTGTCGTTGGCGGGAAGAGCGGTCACGGTTTTTGCCTGGCCGCTGCGATCGCGCCGGGGCAGGGAGCCGAGGTGGCGCAGCAGCGGCTCCAAAAATAGCAGCGCGCAGACCAGGCTGGAAACCGGGTTTCCGGGCAGGCCAAGCACCGTCATACCTTCAAGCGATCCCACCATCAGCGGTTTTCCGGGGCGCATGGCAATTTGCCAGAAGTCGAGCACCATGCCGCTTTCGACCAGCGTCGATTGGACGAGGTCATGATCGCCGACGGAGGCACCGCCAAGCGTCACCAGGACATCTGCGCCGGCGGCCCGCGCCGTGGACACTGCGGCTGCAATGGCCGCCTTGTCGTCGCGCACGATCCCCAGATCGATGACTTCGGCTCCATTGTCCCGCGCGATCGCCGCGACGCCATAGGTGTTAGAGGCAATGATCTGGTCGGGGCCCGGCACGCTGCCGGGCGGCAGCAATTCATCGCCGGTGGCAAGGATGGCCATCTTCGGGCGCACCAAGACCGGCAGTTGCGGATGGTTCATGGCTGCCGCCACCGTCAATCGGCCAGCGTCAAGCACGTCGCCTGCGCGCAATACGATATCCCCGATGGCGAAATCCTGTCCTTTGCGCCGGATATGACGGCCTTTTTCCAAAGCAAACGTGGTGCGGATCCGGCTGTCCGCCAGTTTTTCCGCGTCTTCCTGGATCAGGACCGTATCCGCGCCGGCAGGAACCGGTGCACCGGTAAAGATGCGCACAACCTCACCTCGGCCGACATGACCGGAGAAACCACGCCCAGCCGCCGATTCGCCAATGACGACAAGTTCCGTACCAATGTTGGCAAAATCTTCGTGGCATCCGGCATAGCCGTCCATCGCCGAATTATCGAAGGCGGGATGGGTGACGAGAGCAGTGACATCGTTCGCCAGAACGCGTCCCATCGCCTCGTGCAGGCCAATCATTTCCAAGCGGGTTGCCGGCACCGAGATTTTCAGCAACCGGTCGAGCGCATCTGAAACCGGGAGCAATGCCATCAGTCCTGACTTTCCTGGCGCACATAGTCGCCGGACCGGCCGCCCGATTTCTGGGCAAGCCGGATACCGCCGATCTCCATCTCACGATCGGCTGCCTTGGCCATGTCGTAGATCGTCAGGCAGGCGACGCTGGCAGCGGTTAGTGCTTCCATCTCGACGCCCGTGCGGCCGGTCAGCTTGGCCATCGCCTCGACCCTCAGTCCGGGCAATGTCTCATCGGCGGTGATCTCCACGGAGACTTTCGACAGCATCAGCGGGTGGCAGAGCGGGATGAGGTTGGCCGTCTGCTTTGCTGCCATGATGCCGGCGAGCCGCGCGGTGGCAAGGACGTCGCCCTTCTTGGCATTGCCCTTGAGAATGAGATCGAGCGTCTCCGGCCGCATCCGCACAAAACCCTCGGCAACCGCAATGCGTACAGTCTCCGGCTTATCTGCGACATCGACCATATGGGCCTGGCCATCGGCGCCGACATGGGTGAGGGAGGGCGTGCTCATTATTCGGCGGCCAGGATGGTGGCGGAACCGGTCAGAAGAGAGCGGGTCGCCGCAGTCACATCGTCCTTGCGCATCAGGCTTTCGCCGACGAGAAAAGTCGAAATGCTGCTCTTGGCCAGCCGGACGCAGTCCTCATGGCTGAAGATGCCGCTTTCGCCGACAAGCAACCGGCCGGCCGGAACCAGCGGTGCCAGCTTTTCCGAAAGCGCGATATCGACCTCAAAAGTCTTCAGATTGCGGTTGTTGATGCCAAGCAGCGGCGAACTCAGTTTCAGGGCCCGCTCCAGCTCTTCCTCATCATGCACTTCGACGAGAACGTCCATGCCGAGCGAGAACGCCTCATCCTCGAGCCTCTGTGCATCGCTGTCATTGAGCGACGCCATGATCAGAAGAATGCAGTCCGCACCCCAGGCCCGGGCCTCGTGAACCTGATAGGTCTCGAACATGAAATCCTTGCGCAGGGCCGGAAGCGAACAGGCATTGCGCGCTGCCGTCAGGAACTCCGGCGCGCCCTGAAAACTCGGCCCATCGGTCAAGACGGACAGGCAGGCAGCGCCGCCGATTTCATAGGCCTTCGCCAAGAGCGGGGGATCGAAATCCGGGCGGATCAATCCCTTGGACGGGCTGGCCTTCTTGATTTCGGCAATAAGGCCGAAACGGCCTTCCACTTGCTTGGCCTTCAGTGCGTTAAGAAATCCACGCGGCGCTTCTTGCCTGGCAGCCATCGCTTTCAGGTCTGCGACGCTGACGCGTGATTTTGCTGCGGCGATTTCTTCGCGCTTGTAGATCTCTATCTTCTGCAGAATATCGGCCATGGAGTTTCTCCTTATGCCGCGTTCGAAACGCGGATGAGCCGCTCAAGCGTCGCATCGGCAGCGCCGCTTGTCAGCGACTGGCGGGCAAGCGTCATACCCTCGCGCAGATCGCCGGCGCGTCCTGCTATCACCAGCGAGGCGGCGGCATTGGCAAGGGAGATATCGCGATAGGGTGTTGCATCGCCCTGAAGAACGCCCTTGAGTGCCACGGCATTATGTGCGCCATCGCCGCCCTTGAGGTCGGCAAGCCGAACCGTTTCCAAGCCAAAATCGGACGGTGTCAGTTGAAATGTGCGGATAGCACCGTTTTCGACTGCCGCCACCTGTGTGACGCCGGTCGTGGTAATCTCGTCCAGTCCCTCGCCATGCACAACCCAGACGCTTTTCGAGCCGAGATCGCGCAACACTTCGGCGACAGGTACCACCCAATGCGGCGAATAGACGCCAACAAGCTGCTGTGTCACGCCAGCCGGGTTCGACAGCGGCCCAAGCAGGTTGAAGATCGTCCTTGTTCCCAGCTCGACGCGGGTCGGGCCGACATGGCGCATCGCCGCATGGTGCTGCTGGGCGAACATGAAGCCGAGACCCGCTTCTGAAATGCAGCGCGCAATGGTATCGGGGCCGATGTCGAGTTTGACGCCAAGGCAGGATAGCGCATCGGCGGTTCCGGACTTGGAGCTGAGCGCCCGGTTGCCATGCTTGGCGACAGGGACACCGGCACCAGCGACAATCAGCGCCGCCAGCGTCGAGATGTTGTAGGTTCCAGCACCGTCACCGCCCGTTCCAACGATGTCGATAGCATCGGCCGGTGCTTCAACCGTCAACATACGGGCCCGCATGGCGCCGACGGCGCCGACGATCTCATCGACGGTCTCGCCGCGCACGCGCAGCGCCATCAAGAAGCCGCCGATCTGCGAAGGGGTCGCCTCGCCGGACATGATGATTTCGAAGGCAGCACGGGCATCGTCGCGGTTAAGCGCTTCACCCGCAGCGGCCTTGGCGACGAAAGGCTTCAAGTCCGGCATGCTGATCCCTTTTGCGTTACCGCTGCTGCGACAGAGCGAGCTCGGCGAGTTGCTGGTTGATCGTGACACCGTAGCCCTTCTGCAACTCACTGACCATCTGATCGAGAATGTCGTCGCCGCTGGCCTGGGCGATGGCATTGATCTGCCGATCGTCATTGTCGAGTGCATCGCCGGGGTTGTCGTCATCGACTTCGGTGACCTTCAACAGGATCTGGCCTTCGCCGGCAATACCGGTGGCATTGGCGACCACACCATTAGCGCCGCCAAAGGCAGCGGTCACAGCCGCAGGGCTGAGTGCCGCATCTTCCGCAGACCGGCGCAGTCCCGATTTGGTTTCGACGGCGATACCAAGTTCTGTGGCAATGGCTGCGAGCGTTTCGCCCTTTTCGACCCGGCCCTTCAACTCGACGGCCTTTGCGGCAAGCTCGCTGCGCTGCTGCTCTGCCGTCCAGTCGGCGACGACCCTTTCGCGGGCTTCGTCCAGCGTGCGATCGCGTGCCGGTGTCACTTCATCGACGTCGAACCAGACGTAACCGTCGCGGCCGAGGTTGACCGGCAGTGTTTCTCCGCCGACTTCAGCCTTGAAGGCTTCCTCAAGCAGGGTCTTTTCCTCGGGGATACCGGCAATCTCATCGCCATTCGTATCGTTGCCGCGTGCATCGACCGCATTCAGGACGATAAGCTTGAGGTTAGTCTGTTCGGCAGCTTCCTTCATCGGGGCTCCGGAAACGCGAGCATCCTCGAATTTGTCATGGATACCCATGATTTCGTTGGAGGCATTGGTCAGTGCCAATTCCTTGCGCAGTTCGTCCTTGACCTCATCATAGGCCCGAACAGTTTGCGGCTTGATGTTGGTGACACGCAGGATGACAGCACCGAAGGCGCCGTCGATGACCGGCGTCGTCTGACCATCGGCCACGAGCGCAAAAGCGGCGTCGCCCAGCTTGGCATCAGGCATGCGGTCGCGGGTGAAATCACCCAGCAGCACATCGCTTGCCGTCTTGCCGGAAGCGGTGACCAGAGCGTCGAAGGTCGTGCCGGTAGAAAGCTTGACTGCCGCGGCGTCAGCCTCTGCACGCGAGGGGAAGGAAAGCTGTTCGACGGTCCGCGTTTCCGGCGTGCTGAAGCTGTTCTTGCGCTTGTCGTAATCGGCGCGCACTTCGTCTTCGGTGACCGAGGCCGGATCGGCGATATCGGTTGGTTCCAGCTTCACATAGCTGATCTTGCGGAATTCCGGCGCACGATATTCAGCCTTGTGTGTTTCGAACCAAGGTTTCAACACTTCATCGGACGGCGCCTTGACCGGATCAACATTGGCATTTGACAGAAGCAGATATTCGACCGTACGCGTCTGGTTACGGTAGAGGCGCAGGGCGTCGCCAAGCACCTTCGGCGGCGTGTAGCCGTCCGACAGCGCTTCGACGATCTGCGAGCGCACCGCAACCTGGCTGCGATTGTTGATGTAATCCTGCTCCCGCAGACCCGCATTGCGCAGCACGCTGGAGAAGGTCCCGCGGTCGAACTGGCCGTTGACACCCTTGAACGCTGGGTCTTCGCTGATCAGCGAGGCGAGCCGGTCCTGCGACAGGCCGAGGTTCATGTTCTCGGACAATTGGTCGAGCGTCGCGCCGGCGACGAGCTGCGAGTAGACCTGGGCTTCGACGCCGAAGGCCTTGGCCTGTTCGCGGCTTAGCCGCGTACCAAACTGCCGGGAAAGCTGGGCGAGCTGGCGCTCATAGGCAAGGCGGAAATCGCTCGGAGAGACTTTTACGTCCCCGACCGTCACAACAGCGTCGGCCGCACCTGGTACAAGCGACGTGGACACACCCCAGACACCGAAGGAAAGAACAAGAAGGACCAAGAGCCCTTTGACAACCCAAGTCTGGGCGCCTTTTCTCAGGAATTCAAGCATGGGACTGCATACCTCGTCGCAATTTCGGGACCGCCGGATGGCAGCCGGTGTCGTTCCTTAGAGCAATCCGTAGCGGAATTGAAGGGTTTAACTGCGCAAAAAGTCGAGGAAATCAGCGCGGTGCCGGCATATGAGGCAGCCATGCGGACATTTGTTCGTGATGTCGCGTCAACGTCTACAAGACGGGAGCCAAGCACAGTCCGCGGCCGTGCCGTTCGAAGGCCGAAACATGTCGGAAATGTTAGCCGGCAATCTAAAAATATCTGTCACTATCGATGGTGGAGCGGGTCATATCACCCCTCGAAAATGCTAGCATTAATGCGCCAGAACATGCCGACTCGCTTGATGCGCAGCAATCGTGGCGGGAAAGCCGGAGTGCAGACATGGAATCCATCATCGTCATGGTCAATCTGTTCGGAGCAGTCGCGTTGCTGCTCTTCGGCTTGTCGCAGGTCAAGGATGGTGCGACGCGCGCTTTCGGCATCAAGCTGCGGACCGGATTGGCGCAGGGTACCAGCGGGCCGGTGCGCTCGTTTGTGGGCGGGTTCGTCGCAACCGTCGCTCTTCAAAGCTCGACCGCCACTGCACTGATGATTGCGTCCTTTGTGGAAAAGGGACTGGTTCGTGCACGCATGGCACAAATCGTGCTGCTCGGGGCAAATGTCGGAACAGCCGTTACCGCCTGGATCGTCGCAACCGGAATCGACTGGCTGTCGCCATTGCTCATTCTGGCCGGCGTCATGCTCAACCGGGCAGGGCGGTCAAGTGCGAAGCAGGGCGCAGGCACAGCCCTGGTCGGTATCGGCCTGATGCTGTTGTCGCTGCATCTGCTCGGGCTGGCGACGGAGCCGATGCGCCAGTCGCCGGCGCTCGGCAGCTTCCTCACCATGCTCGACAGCGCCTGGCCCGTCGCCATGATCTTCGCGGCCGCGCTTGCCTTCGTCTCGTCCTCCAGCCTTGCCGTGGTTGTTCTCATCCTGTCGCTCGCAGCCGCCGGTATCCTGTCATCCGGTCTGACGATCGCGCTCGTGCTGGGCGCCAATCTGGGTGGTGCTATCCCGCCGGTCATGGCGACGCTGTCGGCTTCCGCCTCGGCCAAGCGGGTAACGGCTGGCAATCTGGTCGTTCGCACCATCGGTTGCCTGATTGCGCTGTCGGTGGCAGCACCTGCCGCCGCTTTCCTGCAGACGCTGCCGCTATCGCCGGCAAAACTGCCGGTCGATATCCACCTGATCTTCAACGTCGCGCTGGCCATCGTTGCCTGGCCCTTCTCGTCGCTGCTATCGGCCGCCATGCTTCGGCTCATTCCGGATGAGCCGAAGGCCGAGACGGGGCCGCTCTATCTCGACGACCGCGCCCTGACAACGCCGGTCATTGCTCTCTCCGGCGCAACCCGGGAAGTGCTGCGCGTCGGCGACCTGATCGAAAAGATGCTGATCTCGACGATGAATGCGTTCAACAGCAACGATCGTGTTCAGCTACAGGACATCGGAAAGCTGGAAAAACAGGTTGATCTGCTGCAGCAAGAAGTCAAACTCTACCTGTCACGGCTTGGGCGCAGCGGCCTGAGCGACGACAACGGCCGCCGCTCGATCGTGATCATCGATTATGCGATCAACCTCGAACATATCGGCGACATCATCGAAAAAGGCCTGACGGAAGAGGTCAGGAAGAAGATCGAAAATGGTCTTAAATTCTCCGAGGACGGCTATCAGGAACTGACGACGCTGTTTAATCTCACCATCGACAACCTTCGCATTGCTCAGACGATCTTCGTCACCCGCGACGCCGATCTTGCCCGCCACCTGATGGAGGTGAAAGTCGATGTCCGCCACATGGAGAAACGCTCGTCTGAGCGTCATCTCGAGCGCCTGCGCGACGGCCGTACCGATAGCCTGCAGACGAGTTCGCTGCATCTCGACATCCTGCGCGACCTGAAGCGCATCAACGCCCATATCGTTTCCGTCGCGCATCCAATTCTCGATGAAAGCGGACTGTTGACGGAAAGCCGGTTGCGGATGCCGCACTGAGGCTCAAGGCGCCGCCGTGATCCCGTCACGGACGAAGGCATCGAAGCAGGGCGTCAGCGTGATGCGGCGGTGGCCCTCGGCAAGCATGGGCTGATAAAGGTTGAGCAGCGCCAGGCGTGCGGCCGTTGGCGGGCATGTCGGGTAAAGTGCAAGATCGACGGCATCCACAGCCTGCTTGACGTGCGCATCGAGCGGCGGCACGGCCCGGTAGGGGTCGGCGCCGATGGCGATGTATTTCGGCGCATGGCGATCCATCAGCCAGGGGAAGGGATTGGTGAAATCGATTGTCATGATCGTCTCGAACCGCACCTTGTTGGCTGTCTCATAGCTGTGGATCGCCGAGATGACCTCATCGGCACTCCGCAGCCAGAGAGCCTGGAAATCGAAATCGCTATAAAGCAGGAACGACGGCAAAGTGCCCTCAGATGCCAATGCGTCATAGGTTGGGCGGTAGACCACGTAGTTGTTGCGCAGCTTTTCCATGCGCTCTGTAAGAATATCGCGGACGCTGACGGCACCCATGCTCTTCAGGTTTGATTGTTCCAGTGGCATGTTGTTGATACCGCCGATCCAGGCCCTGGCGGCCTTTTGAGTGACGGCAGCAGCCGGCGGCAATGCTGCAAAGAATGAAAGTACGGCAATTGCTACAAACGCGGCCGAAGGACCTTTCAGCCGGTACCTCTCAAGCATGATGCCAAGCAGTAAGGGCCACAGGAAGATGAAGGCCTGACTGCCGGTATTTTGGCTTTCGAACAGCAGGCCAGCGGCGGTGAAACTTCCCAGCCAAAAGAAGGAATGATCGGCGATATCCGCGAAGGCCGTAAAGCCGGGCTTGGCTGCAAACGTGCGAATCGTTCCGAAAAATGCCTTGTAGCTCGTCAGCAGAAGAACCAGGCAGAGGAGGGCGCAAGCCAGGACTGTTTCGAAATTGAGCGAGGCTGCTTGCAGCAGGCGGGGCAGCAGGCTGGTATCGTTGATCAGAACCAGCGATTGGATGTCGGCGATATAGGCGGACACCGAGCCGGTGGTCATTTCGATGAGGGCAATTGCGGCAAGGAAGAACGCACCGGCCACCAAGGCTGCGCGCAGCGGCAGGCGCCCCGCCAGAAAAGCCGTCAGGCAAAGAACAACGCCTGCAACCACGCCCGTAACCTTGACGAACAGCAGAGCCAGCATCGCCAGCGCAGTCACTATCGCCAGTGTCTTCCATCCACGCACGAAGACCAGGCAGGCCGCGAGCACATAGAGAAGCTGGCAGACCTGGCGATTGTAGATGCCGAAGCCTTCCGAGCCCGGATAGGGGTAGAACTCGCCCGTATTGAAGGGGAGCAGCGAGAAAAACAGGAACGGCAACAGCAGCCCGTATGCAATCGCAGCAGAGCGGCTTTGCACGTCGCGGACGACCAGCGCCATCAAGGGGACGGTCACCGTCATCAACGACCAACTGGACAACAGCAACGGGTGTCCATTGGGGAAAAGATAAAGCCAGCCGGCAAAAAGATAGTAGCCGAGGCCGCCGACCGGCGCGAAAAAGTCGATCGAAGGAACCTGACCGTCGAAAATGCGGTTTGCCGCATCGAGATAGATATAGTGGTCCCAATACATCGGACCGATCGGCATCGTCACCGTGGTCAGCAGCGCCAGCGGCATGCAGGCAACCACAAGCGCCAGTATGATCAGCGGCCGGCGGGCGAGGGCGGCTCCGGCGCGGTCGCGCCAAAACGATCTGCGGCGGGAGGAAAGCACTGTATCGGTCGAGGCCTGCATCGTCGGTATCGTTCCCGGCTATCGGAGCGGTCAATCGCGGTTGTCCTGCGTTTATGACAGGCTCGGGTTGTATCCGGGTTAACATGACGGATGATGTTCCTTGCAATATCTTCCTGCTATGAAACAGGCAGAATCGCCCCGGCCTGAAGCGGGGATGCCATCAAAGCGGGAGAACGTGAATGAAGCGCACATGCCTGGCGATCATTTTGGCGGCGGGGGAAAGCACGCGGATGAAGTCATCCACGTCGAAGGTGCTGCACCCGGTCGCGGGGCGGCCGATGATCGCGCATGTGGTCGAGTCGCTCGTCAATGCATCGATCACGTCCGCAGCCCTTGTGCTTGGCCGCGATGCCGATTCCGTCAAGGCCGCTGCAGGCCGCAATGATATTGAACTTTCCGCGTTTCTGCAGACGGAGCGCCTTGGTACGGGGCATGCGGTTCTTGCGGCAAAGGACGCCATTGCCAAGGGTTACGACGACATTCTCGTCGTTTTCGGCGATACGCCACTGATTACTGCAACGCCGCTTCTGGCTGCTCGGAAAGGTCTTGCCGACGGCAATGATGTTGTCGTCATCGGCTTCCAGACCGCCGATCCGACCGGTTATGGCAGGCTTATCGTTGAGGACGGCGCGCTTCTGGCGATCCGCGAGCAGAAGGATACGACCGAGGACGAGCGACAGATCACCTATTGCAATGGTGGCTTGATGGCGATCAACGGCGCCAGGGCGCTGGAACTGCTCGGCAAGATCGGCAATGCCAATGCGAAGGGCGAATATTATCTGACGGATATTGTTGAGATCGTCCGCGCTGAAGGCGGCAAGGCTATCGCCGTCGAGGCGCCGGAGACGGAGCTGACCGGCTGCAACAATCGCGCCGAACTGGCCGCGATCGAAGCGATCTGGCAAAGACGCCGCCGTCACGAACTGATGGTCTCCGGCGTCTCTATGATTGCGCCGGAAACCGTTTTCCTCGCCTTCGATACACAGATTGCCCAGGATGTTCTGATCGAGCCAAATGTTGTTTTCGGACCCGGCGTCATCATCGAAAGCGGCGCGGTCATCCATGCGTTCTCGCATCTGGAAGGCGCCCATGTCGGGACAGAGGCAACCGTCGGCCCCTATGCACGCCTACGACCGGGCGCCAACCTGGGACCAGAATCAAAGGTCGGCAATTTCTGCGAGGTGAAGAAGGCCGAGATCGGCGCCGGAGCCAAGGTCAATCATCTTACCTATATCGGCGACGCCTTCGTCGGCGAAAAAACCAATATCGGGGCCGGCACGATCACCTGCAACTATGATGGCGTCAACAAGCACATCACCCGCATCGGCGCGAACGCCTTCATCGGATCGAACTCGTCACTGGTCGCACCGGTTTCCATCGGCGATGGCGCGCTTGTTGCGTCGGGTAGCGTCGTTACGCAGGACGTGCCGGCAGACGCTGTTGCCTTCGGCAGAGCGCGTCAGGAGATCAAGCCGGGCCGGGCAAAAATCCTGCGTGAAATATACCAGGCGGAAAAAGCCGCGAAACTGAAAAAATAGCCAATCGCCGCGCTGCGGTTAACGGTTGAAATCGAAAGTGAATTTCAGGCCGATTGCGGATTTTTCGAAATTCGATACCAAAGCGGCACCTAACAGATACTATGGGACTGGCTCCGGTTATTTCAGGAGCCGGTCTTTGAACATTGCGGAGAAGAAACATATGTGCGGTATCGTCGGTATTGTTGGAAATCAGCCTGTCGCCGAGCGTCTTGTCGATGCGCTGAAGCGTCTTGAATATCGCGGTTATGACTCCGCCGGTGTCGCGACGATCCATGACGGTCTGCTTGAACGCCGCCGCGCTGAAGGCAAGCTGGTCAATCTGGAAACCAAAGTGCGCGGCGAGCCGCTGGCTGGCCAGATAGGCATTGCCCACACCCGCTGGGCGACGCATGGCGCTCCGACGGAAAATAACGCCCATCCGCACTTCACCGATGGCGTTGCCGTCGTCCACAACGGCATCATCGAGAATTTTTCCGAGCTGAAGGACGAGCTTGCAGCTGCCGGCGCAACCTTCAAGACGCAGACCGACACCGAGGTCGTCGCGCAATTGCTGGCCAAACTGATCCGCGACGGCATGAGCCACAGGGATGCGATGCATGCGATGCTGCGCCGGGTCACCGGTGCCTATGCGCTGGCCGTCATCTTCCAGGATGCACCAAACACGATCATCGCAGCGCGCAGCGGCCCACCGCTCGCCGTTGGTTTCGGCAAGGGCGAAATGTTCCTCGGCTCCGATGCCATCGCGCTGGCGCCGTTCACCAACGAAATCACCTATCTGATCGACGGCGACTGGGCTGTGCTGACCGCCGATAGCATCGAAATCCTCGATCATGACGGTAAACCTGTGTCCCGGCCGCGCCAGATTTCGGTGGCCGCGGCCTATATGGTCGACAAGGGCAATCACCGCCATTTCATGGAAAAGGAAATCTACGAACAGCCGGAAGTGATTTCGCACGCGCTCGGCCATTACGTCGATTTCATCGAGAACACGGTCAATCCGATTGCCGCAGCGATCGATTTCGCCAAGGTACCGAGCCTTGCCATCTCCGCCTGCGGTACCGCCTATCTCGCCGGCCTCGTCGGCAAATACTGGTTCGAGCGCTACGCTCGCCTGCCGGTCGAAATCGACGTCGCATCCGAATTCCGCTACCGCGACATTCCGCTCTCGCCGCAATCCGCAGCGCTGTTCATCTCGCAGTCCGGCGAGACCGCCGACACGCTGGCATCGTTGCGCTATTGCAAGGAACACGGCCTGAAAATCGGCGCCGTCGTCAACGTCAAGGAATCGACCATCGCGCGGGAATCCGACGCGATCTTCCCGATCATGGCCGGCCCTGAAATCGGCGTCGCATCGACCAAGGCCTTCACCTGCCAGCTGTCGGTGCTCGCAGCGCTTGCGATCGGCGCCGGACGTGCACGCGGCACCGTTTCTGAGGTCGAGGAAAAGGTTCTTGTTCGCAGCCTCGCCGAAATGCCTCGCATCATGGGCAAGGTGCTGAACACGATCCAGCCGACGATCGAAAGCCTGGCGCGTGAATTGTCGAAGTGCAAGGACGTGCTCTATCTTGGCCGTGGCACCAGCTATCCGTTGGCCATGGAAGGCGCGCTGAAGCTGAAGGAAATCTCCTATATCCATGCCGAAGGCTATGCAGCCGGTGAATTGAAGCATGGTCCGATCGCCTTGATTGACGAGAACATGCCGGTCATCGTTATCGCGCCGCATGATCGCTTCTTCGAAAAGACCGTGTCGAACATGCAGGAAGTCGCCGCCCGTGGCGGCCGCATCATCTTCATCACCGACGAGAAGGGTGCAGCCGCCTCCAAGCTCGCTACGATGAGCACGATCGTGCTGCCGAATGTCGACGAGATCATTGCCCCAATGATCTTCTCGTTGCCGATCCAACTGCTCGCCTATCACACGGCCGTGATCATGGGCACCGACGTCGATCAGCCGCGCAATCTGGCAAAGTCGGTTACGGTGGAATGATCATACGTCCAGAAAGTCCGGCTGATATCGCAGCGATCCGCGCCGTGACGATCGCCGCCTTCAAGGATCATCCGCACAGCGATCAGACAGAACACCTGATCATCGACCGTTTGCGGCAGGCGGGTGCGCTCAGTCTTTCGCTGGTTGCTGAAGTGAATGGCGATGTGGTCGGCCATATCGCTTTTTCACCTGTCGAACTGTCTGACGGTTCGAAGGATTGGTATGGGCTTGGCCCGGTATCGGTCCTGCCTGCATTTCAGGGGCGGGGTATCGGCAGCGCCCTGATCGGCAAAGGGCTGGAGGTGCTCAGGGAGCAGGCAGCAGCCGGATGCGTCGTGGTGGGCAATCCCGAACTCTATCGCAAGTTCGGATTTCAGAACGATGCCCGGTTGATCTACCCAGATTGTGCACCGCAATATTTTTTGGCGCAGCCCTTGTCGTCCAATGCGGCGTCCGGCACAGTAAGCTATAACGCGGCATTTTTCGCTGGCGGCGACGGACAAGACGGAGCGGCATGACAGACAAATCGGCACGTGGGTTTTTCGCCACGCGGTTGAGGAATTATTTCCTGACCGGCCTGATCATCTGTGCGCCGCTCGCGATCACCGCGTGGATTACCTGGTCGTTCATCCTCTGGGCCGACAGCTGGGTCAAACCCTATCTGCCGTTCGATTACAATCCAGACAATTTCCTGCCCTATCCGGTGCCTGGTTTCGGTCTTTTGACGGCATTGATGCTGATCACCTTGGTCGGTTTTTTCACCGCCAATCTCATCGGAAAGAGCATCGTCGGTTTCGGCGAGTCCCTTCTCGTGCGCACTCCTCTGGTGCGCTCGATCTACAAGGGCCTGAAGCAGATATTCCAGACGGTGCTGCAGGACCAGTCGAACTCGTTCAAGAAGGCGGGCCTGATCGAATATCCAAGCCCGGGTCTCTGGTCTCTGGTGTTCATCGCCACGGACGCCAAGGGCGAGATCGCGGTGAAATTTACCGCGCGCGGTCTGGACATGGTCGCCGTGTTCCTGCCGCCGACACCGGTGCCAACCGCCGGCTTTCTGATTTTCGTGCCGCGTGAAAAGATCGTGCCGCTCGACATGAGCTCCGAGGACGCCGCCAAGCTGCTGCTGTCGGGTGGGCTGGTTACTCCAGACTATCTGCCAAAAACTATCGCAGTCACGCAGGAGACGACACCTGCCAAACGCGGCAAGTCGCTTAGCCGGCCCTGAGAAACCGGATCGCCTCGTCCCGGCGATGCAGATAGAGCAGCGTCCGCAGAGCCTCGCCCCGCGTAGTCGTCAGGTCCGGATCGCGTTCGATGATGTAAGCCGCGTCCTTGCGGGCGATCTCCAGCAGGTCGCCGTGTGCCTCCAGGCTGGCGATGCGGAAACCGGGCGTGCCGGACTGGCGCGTACCCAGCAATTCGCCTTCGCCGCGCAGTTTCAGATCTTCTTCGGCGATAAGAAACCCGTCTTCGGTCTCCCGCAGGATCGACAGCCGCGCCCGGCCGTTTTCACTAAGCGGTCCCTTGTAGAGCAGGATGCAGGTCGAGGCCTCATCGCCCCGCCCGACGCGCCCCCGCAGCTGGTGCAGTTGCGCCAGCCCGAACCGCTCCGCATGCTCGATCACCATGATCGTCGCGTCCGGCACATCGACCCCGACCTCGACGACGGTGGTGGCGACCAGAAGGCGGATGTCGCCATTCTTGAAGGCGAGCATCACTGCGTCTTTTTCCGCGCCGCTCATGCGCCCGTGCACCAGGCCGACATTCGGTCCGAACTGCTTGTCGAGGCTCTGGAAGCGTTCGTCGGCTGACATCAGGTCAGAAGCTTCCGATTCCTCGACCAGCGGGCAGATCCAATAGGCTTTCTTGCCCTCGGCAAGCGCGGTACGAAGCCGCGCGACGATTTCGCCGGTGCGCTCGGTCGATACCGTCACCGTCTGGATCGGTTTGCGGCCGGCCGGTTTCTCTGTGAGTTTCGAAACGTCCATATCGCCGAACGCCGCCAGAACCAGCGTGCGCGGGATCGGCGTCGCAGTCATGACCAGCATATGCGGGGAAATTCCCTTGGCCGTCAGCCGCAGGCGCTGATGCACGCCGAAACGATGCTGCTCATCGACGACGGCCAGCAGGAGATTGTTGTAGACAACGGTATCCTGGAACAGCGCATGGGTTCCGATGACGATCTGTGTTTCGCCGGACGCGATGCGTTCCAGGATGGCGTCGCGCTCGCGGCCCTTGGTGCGACCGGTCAGGACATCGATGGTGACGCCGGCGGGTGCAGCCATCTTCGACAGCGTCGCGAAATGCTGGCGGGCAAGAATTTCCGTCGGCGCCATCAACACGGCCTGACCGCCTGCCTCGACGGCCGCCAGCATCGACATCAGCGCCACTGCCGTCTTTCCCGAGCCGACATCGCCCTGTAGCAGCCGCAGCATCCGCTCGGTACCGGCCATATCCTTCAGCACTTCGTCGATGGCAACCGTTTGGCTGCCGGTCAGCGAAAACGGCAGGGCGGCAAGGACCGGCCTGCTCAGCTTTCCCGTCGCGTGCACCGGTATCCCGGCCACCTTGCGCAGCCTTTGGCGCACCAGCGACAGCGACAGCTGCCCGGCCAGGAATTCGTCATAGGCAAGCCGCCGGCGGGCAGGCGCCTGCGGATCGAGATCGGTTTCGTCGCGCGGGTCGTGCAGAGCCAGGAAACATTCGCGCGCGGACTGAAAACCCTGCTTCTGCATCAGAGCTTCTTCGATCCATTCGGGAAAGTCTGGAATGCGGGGCAGGGCCGCTTCGACCGCCTTGCGCAGGATGCGCGCCGAAAGACCGGCCGTCAGCGGATAGATCGGCTCGACCAGCGGCAGGTTTTCGGCCTCCGTTGCCCGCACCATATAATCGGGATGCACCATCGACGGGCGGCCGTTGAACCAATCGACCTTGCCGCTGACCGTCACGGTCTCATCGACCGGCAGCGCCTTTTCCAGCCAGTTTCCCTTGACCCGGAAGAAGGTCAGCGCCAGTTCGCCGGTATCGTCATGCAGAAAGACGCGGTAGGGCTGGCTGGTGCGTGGCGGTGGCGGCTGGTGCCGGTCGACCCGGCCGGTGATGGTGACGATGACGCCCTGCGGCGTGCGCGCGATGCCCGGCTGGTGGCGCCGGTCGATCAGCGAATGCGGCGCGTGAAAGACGAGGTCGATCACCCGGCAATCGTCGATGCTGTCGCGGCCCAGCAGCCGTGCATAAAGTTCGCCCGCTTTCGGGCCGATGCCGGGAAGCGAGTTGAGCGGGGCAAAAAGAGGGTCGAGAAGGGCAGGGCGCATGCGGGGCAGACTGAAACGAGGATTAGGTCTTTGGCAAGGCTGACAATACTCTTTTCAGCGTTTATAGAGCCATAGCGAAACGCCGCCTTTAGCGACGCGGCGGCAGGAAGGACCTTTCATGACCGGCATCACCCGCACCAGCGCCGATCTCGATCCGCGCCGCAAACGGATTCTTTTCCGCGCCTGGCATCGGGGAGTCCGCGAGATGGATCTGGTTTTCGGACAGTTCGCCGACAATGAGCTTGCTGATCTGGCGGAGACCGATCTCGACGAGCTCGAAACGATCATGGGTGAGGAAGACACCGATCTCCTCAAGTGGGTGCTTGGATCGCAACCAGTACCGGAGCGCTATCGCACACCCTTGTTCAATCGGATCGTGTCCTATCGCCCCGATTTTGATGTGCTGCTTGCCGACAAGGACAAAAACGCCTGATGATTGCCGGTTTTGATCCCAAGAAAGTTGCGCGCGCCACCCGCGAGTTGACCATCGGCCCGGTTCCGGCCGGGGTCGAGCCGCTGATCCTTGCCGAGCTTGCCCGGGCCAACGGACCGGTCGCCTATATTCTCTCGGATGGCCAGCGCATCGCCGATGTCGAACAGATGCTGGGCTTTGCAGCTCCCGATATTCCGGTGTTGACGCTTCCGGGTTGGGATTGCCTGCCCTATGACCGCGTTTCGCCCAGTGCCGATACATCGGCGCGGCGCCTGGCAACGCTGAGCGGTCTGATAGCGCATGAGAAAAAGCCGCATCCGGCCATCGTGCTGGTCACCGTCAACGCCGCCCTGCAGAAAATGGCGCCGCAGGATATCATCGAGAGCCTGGCGTTTTCGGCGCGCCCGGGTGCCAGCATCCGGATGGACGATATTGCGGCGCGCCTCGGTCGCAACGGCTTCGAGCGTGTCGCCACCGTTCGCGAGGTCGGCGAATATGCGGTGCGCGGCGGCATTCTCGATGTTTTTGTGCCCGGCAGTGAGGAACCTGTCCGCCTGGATTTCTTCGGCGATACGCTGGAAAGCATCCGGTCGTTCGATCCGGCCAGCCAGCGCACCACCGGACAGGCCCGCTCGCTCGATCTCAACCCGATGAGCGAAGTTTCGCTGACGCCGGAGACGATCAGCCATTTTCGCACGCAATATCTGTCGATGTTCGGTGCGGCGACCCGTGACGATGCGCTTTATCTGGCGGTCTCCGAAGGCCGGCGTTATGCCGGCATGGAACACTGGCTGCCGCTGTTTTACGACACGCTCGACACGGTGTTCGATTATCTCGCCGGCTTCCATATCGTCACCGACCATGTGGTTCGCGAAGCCGCAGCCGAGCGCTCCAAGCTGGTTCAGGACTATTACGAGGCCCGCCAATCGTCGGTCTCGCCGGGCAAATCGCAGATTTCGCAGGGCACGCCCTACAAGCCGGTGCCGCCGGAGATGCTGTATCTGAGCGTCGAGGCGTTTAATGCGGCTCTGGTGTCGCGCAATGCCGTCCGCCTCTCGCCATTCAGCGAACACGAGGGTGAAGCGCGGCAGGTCATCACCGTCGATGCACGTCTTGGTGTACGCTGGGCGAAAAACGCCACGGAAACGACCAGCGACGCCGAACGTGTCAACGTCTTCGATCTGGCCGTCAAATATATCGCCGATCGCCGCGCCAAGGGCGCCAAGGTGCTGATCTCCGCCTGGTCGGAAGGATCGCTCGACCGCCTGCTTCAGGTGCTGGTTGAACACGGCCTCGCCAACATCAAGCCGGTCAAGGCGCTGTCGGAACTCAACAGCCTGAAATCCGGGGAGGCGGCGTCGGCCGTGCTTAGCCTCGAAAGCGGCTTTGAAACCGGCAATCTCGTCGTCATCGGCGAACAGGACATTCTCGGCGATCGCATGGTCCGCCGCTCCAAACGCCGCAAGCGCGGTGCCGATTTCATCGCTGAAGTCGCGGGGCTGGACGAAGGCAGCATTGTCGTCCACGCCGAGCACGGGATCGGCCGGTTCATCGGCCTCCGCACCATCGAGGCCGCCGGTGCGCCACATGCCTGCCTTGAGCTGGTCTATGCCGATGAGGCAAAGCTGTTTCTGCCGGTCGAAAACATCGAACTTCTCTCCCGCTACGGCTCGGAGGGCAGCGACGCGGTGCTCGACAAGCTCGGCGGCGTCGCCTGGCAGGCGCGCAAGGCCAAGCTGAAGAAGCGCCTGCTCGATATGGCCGGTGGTCTGATCCGTATTGCCGCCGAACGCCTGACGCGTCATGCGCCGGTGCTGACGACGCCGGAAGGCCTCTACGACGAGTTCGCGGCGCGTTTCCCGTATGACGAGACCGAAGACCAGATGACCTCCATCGAGGCCGTCCGGGACGATCTGGGCGCTGGCCGTCCAATGGACCGGCTCGTCTGCGGCGACGTCGGGTTCGGCAAGACCGAAGTGGCCCTGAGAGCCGCCTTCATCGCCGCCATGAACGGTGTCCAGGTGGCCGTTGTCGTGCCCACCACGCTGCTTGCCCGCCAGCATTTCAAGTCGTTCACCGAGCGGTTTCGCGGGCTGCCGGTGCGCATTGCCCAGGCGTCACGTCTCGTCGGCTCCAAGGAGCTGGCACTGACCAAGAAGGAAGTCGCCGAAGGCAAGACCGATATCGTCGTCGGTACGCATGCTCTGCTCGGTACCTCGATCAACTTTGCCAATCTCGGCCTGTTGATCATCGACGAGGAACAGCATTTCGGCGTCAAGCACAAGGAGCGGCTGAAAGAGCTGAAATCCGACGTGCACGTCCTGACGCTGTCGGCAACGCCGATCCCGCGTACGCTGCAACTGGCGCTGACGGGCGTTCGCGAACTGTCGCTGATCACCACAGCACCGGTCGATCGCATGGCGGTGCGCACGTTCATCTCGCCCTTCGATGCGCTTGTCATCCGCGAAACGCTGATGCGCGAACACTATCGCGGCGGTCAGAGTTTCTACGTCTGCCCGCGTCTGGCCGACCTCTCTGAAATCCACGATTTCCTCAGATCCGATGTGCCGGAACTGAAGGTCGCCGTCGCCCACGGCCAGATGCCTGCGACCGAACTCGAAGACATCATGAATGCCTTCTATGAAGGCCGCTACGATGTTCTGCTATCGACGACGATCGTCGAATCCGGCCTCGACGTGCCGACGGCCAACACGCTGATCGTGCATCGTGCCGACATGTTCGGCCTGGCGCAGCTCTATCAGCTCAGGGGCCGCGTCGGCCGTTCCAAGGTCCGCGCTTTTGCGCTGTTCACGCTGCCGGTCAACCGGACGCTGACCGGCATGGCCGAACGCCGCCTCAAGGTGCTGCAATCGCTCGACACGCTGGGCGCCGGCTTCCAGCTGGCAAGCCACGACCTCGATATCCGTGGCGCCGGCAATCTGCTCGGCGACGAGCAGTCGGGTCATATCAAGGAGGTCGGCTTCGAGCTCTACCAGCAGATGTTGGAAGAGGCGGTTGCCGAACTCAAGGGTGACGAGGAGATCGCCGACAGCGGCTGGTCGCCGCAGATTTCCGTTGGTACCCCGGTGATGATCCCGGACGATTATGTGCCGGACCTGCATCTGCGCCTCGGGCTTTACCGTCGTCTGGGCGAGATCACTGAGCTCAGCGATATCGACGCCTTTGGTGCCGAGCTGATCGACCGCTTCGGTCCGCTTCCGCTCGAAGTCCAGCACCTGTTGAAGATCGTCTATATCAAGTCGCTCTGCCGCACCGCCAATGTCGAAAAGCTCGATGCCGGCCCGAAGGGCGTCGTGGTGCAATTCCGCAACCGCGAATTCCCCAATCCGGGCGCGCTGGTCGGCTATATCGCCAAACAGGGCATCATGGCCAAGATCCGCCCGGATCACAGCATCTTCTTCCAGCGCGATTTCCCGACACCGGAAAAGCGGCTGGCGGGTGCTGCCGTCGTCATGACGCAGCTGGCGGGACTGGCAAAGACTTGAATGCGAACGAAAAAAGCCGCGCAGGATTTGCGCGGCTTGCTGGAATTACCGGGTGAGGGAGAGGGTCAATTTATCTGCGACGTGTTCTTCATCTTGGCGATATCGCGCAGGGCATCCTCCAGCACCTCGACCGACTGGGCGCCCATGACGGCGTATTTGCTGTCGATGATGAAGCAGGGAACACCGGTGACGCCCATGCCGCGTGCCATGTCGATTTCCTCGGAAACCGCGTCCTTGTCCGCATCTGAAGCCAACAGCGCGGCAATGACGGTACGGTCAAGACCGGCCTCGGCTGCGATGTCCAGCAGCACCGTGTGATCGCCGATGTTGCGGCCCTCTTCAAAATTTGCCTTGAAAAGCAACGAGGCGACCTCGCTCTGTGTGTCGCCGCCTTCGGTCAAGGCCCAACGAATCAGCCGGTGCGCATCGAGCGTGTTGGGACTGATCTTGACGGCGTCGAAATCAAACGTAATGCCGTCCTGTTCGCCAAGGCCGGCCAGCATCTCATGCGCACGATCGACCGCCGCTTGGCCGCCGAGCTTGGCAGCGAGATGGGCTTTGTGATCGACGCCCTCCGGCGGCAGGTCCGGATTGAGCTGATACGGCCGCCAGTTGACGGTGACGAGGATATCGGCCGCGACATTGGCGATCGCCTGATCGAGCCTCGCCTTGCCGAGATAGCACCAGGGGCAGACGACATCGGAAACGACATCGATATTGACATGGTTCATGGCGCTTGCTCCTCGCGCTGAAAATCGTTGATCAGCGACATAGGCGTCCCGGTTTGCGCTTTCAATGCATTACCAAAAGTATACCGCCGCCAATTCCGGGTTACTGCACAGTTTCATCAAACCATACCGGCAGCTGATAGCCATAGAGCGGCACGACACTCGGGCGGCCAATGCGCTTTTCGCGGGCGACCCATTGCGACCCAACGTTATAGAGCGGCACGAGATAGAAATTGGAGACGAGCAGGCGATCATGCGCCCGAACGGCGGCTGTGAAGTCTTCGACGCTGACGGCGCGCAGGATGTGATCGACAAGCGTATCGACATCCTTGTCGGCAACACCGGCAAAATTCGAGCTGCCTTGCTGATCGCGCGATTGCGATCCCCAATAGGTAATCTGCTCGATACCCGGTGAAAGAGAGGACGGGAACGATTTCATGATGATGTCGTAGTCGAATGACTGGGTGCGCTGCTGGTACTGCGAATCATCGACTGTGCGCACGGACGCGGCAATCCCAAGCGCCGCCAGCGAGCGCTGATAGGTCAGCGCCAGTTTTTCCTGGCCCTCGTTCTGGGTCATGATCTCGAATGCGAGCGGCGTGCCATTGGCGCTGAGCATCTTGCCGTCCTTGATGCCGTAACCGGCTTCACGCAGCAGTGTCACAGCTTCGCGCAGCACGTTGCGGTCGCGGCCCGACGCATCGGTGACGGGCAGGCGGTAACTTCCGTCGAGGACCGACGGATTGATGCGGCTCCTGATGTCACCGAGTATTCCGAGCTCGCGGCCATCGGCGGCAACACCGAGATAGGAAAGACCCGAATTCTGCCAGAAGCTCTGCGTGCGCGTGTAAGCACCGTCAAAGAGGTTCTTGTTTGCCCATTCGAAATCAAAGACCAGCGCCAGCCCCTGGCGCAGCTTCGGGTTCTCGAACATTGGCCGGCGCGTGTTGAAGACAAAACCGAGCATGCCCGAAGGTGTCTTCGGCGTGAACGTCTCCTTGATCACCTTGCCGGACTGGACGGCCGGGAAATTGTAACTGCGCGACCATTTCGTCGGGCTGCCTTCCGGATAGATATCGATCTCACCCTTCTTGAAGGCCTCGAACAAAGAATTGTCCTGCAGGAAATACTCGACGGAAATTTCGTCGTAATTGTCGAAGCCGATCTTGGTCGGCAAATCCTTTGCCCAATAGTCGGGATTGCGCTTGTAAACGATCCGTTCTCCCGGCCTGACCTCGGCAACGCGATAAGGCCCTGACCCAAGCGGAAATTTGAGCGAGGTCTGATCGAATGTCGCCACGTCGATCGCATGTTTCGGCAGGATCGGCGTCATGGCGATCAAAAGCGGGAATTCGCGGTCGGCTTTATCGTTGAATATAAAGCGGACGCTGCGGTCGCCGATTTTTTCTACCTTGTCGACCTTTGCCAGCCGCGTGCTGAACGGAACGCGGCCCTTGTCGCGAAACAGTTCGAACGTGAAGATCACATCTTCCGGTGTCACCGGCTGACCATCGGCCCATTTCGCCTTCGGATTGAGGTTGAACTGGATAAAGGTGCGATCGTCATCCCACCCCACCGTCTCGGCCAGCAGGCCATAGAGCGAAAAGGCTTCGTCGCGTGAGCGCTGCATCAGCGAATCATAAACGAGATTGCCGTATTCCGGATCGAGCATGCCACGCGCCGTGGTGCGCATGCTCTTCAGGATGAATGGGTTGAGACTGTCGAAAGTGCCGACCACACCATAGGAGACGCGGCCGCCCTTCTTGACGTCCGGCTTGACGTAAGGGAAGTTCTTAAAATCGGCGGGCAGGGCGGGTTGGCCGTGCATGGCGATGCCGTGAACCGGCTCCGCCTGTGCAGTTACATCGGTGCCAAGCGTGGCCAGCGCCGCAATCAAACCCAAAAACAATGCGCGCAAAGCCCGCCTCCTGCTGTCGTCGTCTCGTGAATCACGGCAAATTAACACGTTGACCAGCATTTCCAACCAACCGATACTTTAAAAGCAAATGCTGACCCAACAACGGAACGCAAAAAAATGGCGGGGAGGGTGGATATCCGTCGCCGCTCCCTGTAACAGGTGTTCCCGGAGACGAGGGTCATGCAATTGCCTCATTTGCCCAACAGGAGAGCGGGCAGCTGACCATTGATCACGAGCGTCTTTAGACTGCTCAGACACCGGAATTCAGGAGACGGGTATCATTATGATCTTCAAGTCGAACTTCACCAAAAAGGCTGCTTTGTCGGCATTTGCCGGCGCAGTTGCTGTTGCCGCGATGCCGGCCGCGTCGTTTGCACAGCAGGCCACTGGTGCCGGCCGTCCGCCCCAGGGTTGGTTCAAGGTCTGCACCAAGCAGGAAGACAACGATGTCTGCATCGTGCAGAACCTGTTGACGGCCAGCAACGGTCAGTTGATCACCGCAATCGGCCTGATCAGTGTTCAGGGCAAGGTCAACCGCAAGGTCCTGCAGGTTTCGGTTCCGTCGGCACGCCTCATTCCGCCAGGCATCCAGATGCAGATCGACGGCGGCAAGGGCTCCAAGCTCGATTACGCCATCTGCATGCCGGACAAGTGCGTTGCCGAAGTGCCGCTTAGCGATGCCGTTCTTGCCAGCCTGAAAAAGGGCAGCGAAGTGGTGTTCACATCGGTCAACTTCCAGCGTGCGCCGAACCCGATCAAGATTTCGCTCGGTGGCTTCACCGGCGTCTTCGACGGCGAGCCGATCGAACAGTCCAAGCTCGAAGAGCGCCAGCGCCTGCTGCAGGAAGAAATGCAGAAGAAGGCCGAAGATGCCCGCAAGAAGCTTGAAGAAGCCCAGAAGGCTGCCAAGGCGAACTGATTGCCTGTCTCCTCAACAAAAAGCCGCCGCGATCATCTCGCGGCGGCTTTTGCGTTTCAGGCCAAAGTCATCATCAATGACTGGTCTCAGTGCTGAACAACCGCTTTCGGCTTGTACTGACCGACAGTCTCCGGATCGAAAAAGGCGTTCACCTGCGAATGACGCACCGGCTTTCCGCTTTCATCCGAAATGAGGTTCTGTTCGGAGACATAGGCGACATATTCCGTTTCCTCATTCTCGGCGAGCAGATGGTAAAACGGCTGGTCCCTGGTCGGTCGGACTTCAGCGGGTATTGAATTCCACCATTCCTCGGTGTTGGCATATTCCGGATCGACGTCGAATATAACGCCGCGAAATGGAAACACGCGATGGCGAACAACCTGTCCAATCTGAAATTTTGCGTCTCTTTGTTTCATCATGTGAGGTTCCTTTCGCTGTAGTATGTGGTGGTTTTTCCTCAAACATCAAGTGTGAAGCTCCGGCAGCAGATGGGCGCTCAACAGCGCGGATCGACAGAGACAGAGTTGCTGTACGCCGTTGCTTGCCTCTCCGGGAAAATCGTCGTACCTCCCATATGAGGAGTTCTTGATGGCGGATATGGCATGAGCAATCAATGGGGTAGGGACCAACAGGTGACGCGTGGCCGCAGTTCGTCCGGTCTGCTGCTGCCGGCCGTGCTCTGCCTCGCGCTGATCGGGGCCGGTGGCTATTTCTGGTTTGCCCGGCAGGCGATGCAGACGGACATTGCCGCTTTGACGTCCGAGACTGCTTCGCTGACAGCCGAACTTGCCAAGGTCACGGGGGAAAAGGACAAGGCGACCAGCGATCTCGTCAAATTCAAAAAGAATTCCGGGAACTGGGCCGAGGAACTGGAAAAGGACTATGCCGAGCTGAAGCTGAACGAGGTTCCAAAGCTCACCCGGCTCCTGGACAAGCGCGACGCCGATATTTCAGCGCTTGAAAAGCTGCTTTCGACCGAAAAATCTGCGGCGAAATCGGCCGCTGATGATTTTACGGCAACGATTGCCCGGCTCAACGATCAGCTGAGCATGGCCAAGGCCGATTCCGCCGATGCCCGAACGCAGGCGCAAAATCTTGGCACCGAAAAGCTTACCCTGAACAAGCAGATAGCCAGCTTGAAGGCGGCCCTTGAGCGGGCAACAGCCGATACGGTGGCCGCGCAAAAAGCCCTGGAGCAGAAGGTCACTGAAGCCGGGAAAAAGCCTCCGACCTTCAAGTCTGCGCTCGATCTGGCGCGTGACGTTCAGATCACCACGCTGGAGCAAAGTCTCAGCGAGGAGCGTGGGAAAGTGGAGGCCCTGCAGAAGCAGCTTAAGGATCAGGCTCAAGCCGCTGCCAGAATTGCACCAGAAACGCAATCCGATACAGCTGTTATCGATAAGCCGGTATCAGAAACTGGCCCGGGTGCAGGACTGCTGCCGCGTGACCGGCTGATGGTGGACAAGATCATCGGCAAGACGCGCGGCGTCGGCTTTCTGGATGATGAGAAGAAACAGCGGCTGAAGGACCAACTGGCATCAGGTGCTTGTGTCACCGATGCGCTTGAGAGTGTCTTTGACAAAGTGCCGCTGATCCTGATGCGCAACCTGATGCGCGATTTCAAGAGTGATTGCTGACAACCGGTATCCGCCTGCCTAGCCGATACCATATGTGGAGAAAACATGATGTTCCGACAGGCTTTTGTGGCTGCTACGATCCTGACGGCGCTTGCGCTCAATCCGGTATCGGCAGCCGAGTTCGAAAAAAACATCATGACCGGAGGGCCGCAGGGCACCTATATCCAGATCGGACGGGATGTTGCCGCGCTCGGCAAGACGTGTGGCCTGACACTCAACGTCAAGGAATCCGCAGGATCGCTGGAGAATTTCGTCGGCGTCCGCAACAGCAAGAATACCCAGTTCGGCATCGTCCAGAGCGATGTGCTCGAATATCTGAAAACATTCGAGGCCGATGATCCGGAAGTGCAGCAGGCCGTGCGCGGCGTGCGTATCATGTTTCCGCTCTACAACGAGGAAATCCACGTTCTCGCCCGCTCCGATATCAAGGACATGGGAGATCTTGCCGGCAAGAAGGTTGCCGTCGGCGTCAAGGACAGCGGCACCTTCCTGACCTCGTCGCTGATCCTCGACATCCTGCAGGTAAAGACCGGGGAACGGGTTCCGCTCAATCCGGATGCAGCCCTGCCAAAGCTTCTCGCAGGCGAGATCGATGCCTTTTTCTACGTCGCGGGAGCGCCGGCAGCGCTATTCAAGAACAATCCGATCGACGGTGCGAAATTCCATCTTGTGCCGATTACCGAAGCGCCGCTTCTGGCGACGTACACGCCGTCACGCATCGGCGCTGGAACCTATGCCTTCCAGAAGGAGCCTGTCGATCTGATCGCCGTCAAAGCCGTTATGATGACCTATGACTATGACATCAAGCGCAACGCGTATCAGCGGGAAAGCTGTAAGGCTGTCTCGGAGTTTTCCAGCCTCATCCTCAATAATCTCGACAAGCTGCAGGCGAGCGGCCATCCGAAATGGAAGGATGTCGATCTGACCGCGCTGCCGCCCGGCTGGCAGGTTGGCGTCTGCGTCAAGGCCGGCATGGCGCTCGACTACAAGCCCGCATGCAAGGCGCCGGCGGCCGCAAGCCAAGGACAGGATAATAACGAGGAATACCTCAATCTCCTGAAGCAGCGTCTGAAGAAACAATAGACGCTGCGAAAGGCCAAAAACAAAAAGCCGGCTTCGCGAGAAGCTGGCTTTTTGCTGTGTTGAAGTGAACCCGCCATGCGGGTCCGGTTTCGGCGGTTAGGCCGAGTAGTACATGTCGAATTCGACCGGATGCGGGGTCATTTCGTAACGCATGACCTCGACCATCTTCAGTTCGATGTAGGAATCGATCTGGTCGTCGTCGAACACGCCGCCGGCGGTCAGGTACTTGCGGTCCTTGTCGAGGCTCTCCAGCGCTTCGCGCAACGAGCCGCAGACCGTCGGGATCTTCTTCAGTTCCTTCGGCGGCAGGTCATAAAGATCCTTGTCCATGGCCTTGCCGGGATGGATCTTGTTCTTGATACCGTCGAGGCCGGCCATCAGCATGGCGCCGAAAGCAAGATAGGGGTTTGCCAGCGGATCAGGGAAGCGGACTTCGACGCGCTTCGATTTCGGACCCGTGCCGAACGGAATGCGGCACGAGGCCGAACGGTTGCGAGCGGAGTAAGCGAGCAGAACCGGTGCCTCATAACCCGGTACGAGGCGCTTGTAGGAGTTCGTCGTCGGGTTGGAAAAGGCGTTGATCGATTTGGCGTGCTTGATGATGCCGCCGATGAAGAAAAGGCAGCTTTCCGAGAGGCCGGCATATTCGTCGCCTGCGAAGGTCGGCTTCGAGTCCTTCCAGATCGACATGTGGACGTGCATGCCCGAGCCATTGTCGCCGAAAATCGGCTTCGGCATGAAGGTTGCCGTCTTGCCATAGGCATTGGCGACCTGGTGCACGACGTATTTGTAGATCTGCACCTTGTCGGCATTGCGCACCAGGGTGTCGAACCGGACACCGAGCTCATGCTGGGCTGCAGCGACTTCGTGGTGCTGCTTTTCAACGGTGACGCCCATTTCGGTCAGAACCGTCAGCATTTCGGAACGCATATCCTGGCAGCTGTCGATCGGCGGAACCGGGAAATAGCCGCCCTTGACGCGCGGACGGTGACCGAGGTTGCCGGTCTCGTAGTCAGTGTCGTCGTTCGACGGCAGTTCCGACGAATCGAGCTTGAAGCCGGTATTGTACGGATCGGCCTTGTACTTGACGTCGTCAAACACGAAGAATTCCGGTTCCGGACCAACGAATACGGTATCGCCGATGCCGGACGCCTTGAGATAGGCCTCGGCCTTCTTGGCGATGCCGCGCGGGTCGCGGTTATAGGCTTCGCCGGAAACCGGATCGAGAATATCGCAGACGATAACCATCGTGGACTGCGCAAAGAAAGGATCCATGTGCACGGTCGCCGTATCCGGCATCAGCACCATGTCGGACTCGTTGATGGCCTTCCAGCCACCGATCGACGAGCCGTCGAACATGACGCCATCAGCGAACATGTCTTCGTCAACACAGCCGACGTCCATCGTCAGATGATGCAGCTTGCCCTTCGGGTCGGTAAAGCGCAGATCAACGAACTTGACGTCGTTATCCTTGATTTGCTTGAGGATATCATTTGCAGTCGTCATTTTTTGAAAGTCCCTCTTTGAGATGACGAGGTATGGCCTGAACCGAACGGTCAGGCGGATTAGATGGCGTCGATGCCGGTCTCACCGGTACGGATGCGGATGACCTCCTCGATATTGGAGACGAAGATCTTTCCGTCGCCAATACGTCCGGTCTGGGCGGCATTCCGTATGGCCTCGATCACGGCCTCCGCATTTTCGTCAGCCAGTACGACTTCGACTTTCACCTTCGGGAGAAAATCAACAACGTATTCAGCCCCACGATACAGTTCCGTGTGGCCCTTCTGGCGTCCAAAACCCTTGGCTTCGGTGACGGTGATCCCCTGCAGGCCAACTTCCTGAAGGGCTTCCTTCACTTCGTCTAGCTTGAAAGGCTTTATGATCGCTTCGATCTTTTTCATGAGAAAATGTCTCTCCGCTTCTCCCGTTATGGCAGGCTTATGCCCGCTCGCCCTGAATATGCATTTTACATGCCAGATATGGCAAATGCGATGCAGTTTTGGATGAAAACACCCGCATCTGTGATGATCATATCCCTTTCTTCGGAATAAACAGCGTCATTTGCCTATTTTTTATGAATTTTTCTGCGTGACAGCGGGTTGTTCGCAACTGCTTGCCGTTGTCGCTCGGTTAAGCGTTATATTTGAGCGCCAATTATGTGCAAATGCATAAAAAATATACAAAATTGGCCTGTAGTTTGTGCTTGTCGCCGCTGCTGCTTGGGGGCATTTTGTCCTGATGCGAACTACCCGCGACGCCCTGATCATTGCCCCCGCTGAAATGTCTGCCATCGATCGCGATGCCGCGCTGTCGGGCATCGATAGTTTTCGGCTGATGACAGCCGCCGGCATGGCTGTCTCCGCCGCAGCACTACGGCTTTACCCCGGCGCCTTGCGGTTTGTCGTTCTGTGTGGACCCGGCAACAATGGTGGCGATGGCTATGTCGCCGCAACAGCCCTGGCCGACAGCGGCGTTGCGGTCTGCGTTTTTTCCCTCGGAGAACCCAGCCAGCTCAAAGGCGACGCAGCCCTTGCGTTTAAGGACTGGACGAGGAGCACTGCTCCTCTCGCGCAATATACGCCCCAGCCCGGAGATATCATCATCGACGCCCTGTTCGGCGCGGGCCTCGCGCGCCCGGTCACACCTGCGGTGGCGTTGACGATGCAGGCGGTTACAAAAGCCAGGTTGCCGGTCATCGCCATTGACCTGCCGTCCGGCCTTGACGGCCGCACCGGGCAGGTGCTGGGCGAGAGTTTTCGCGCCAGCCACACCGTCACCTTCATGACACGAAAACCGGGGCATCTGCTGATGCCGGGCCTCACGCTCTGCGGTAGCCTGGAGGTGTTCGACATCGGCATACCCGAACGCATCCTGCGCAACCAGACAAGCGGGCTTTGCGAAAACGGCCCGCATCTCTGGGCCGGCTATGCGCATGTCCTTGATCCCTCAGCCCATAAATTCAAGCGCGGCCATCTCGCCATCTTCTCGGGCGGGCCGCTTTCAACCGGAGCGGCGCGGCTGTCGGCTATGGCCGGGCTGACGGCTGGCGCTGGACTGGTGACACTTGCGTCGTCCTCTGCGGCGCTGACCGCCAATGCCGCGCATCTGACAGCCGTGATGCTGAAGGAAATCGACGATGCCGTCGCCCTTTCGCATTGGCTTGCCGACAAACGTATCAGCGCTTTCGTGCTTGGTCCTGGATTTGGTGATCTGGCGAAGGCGCGGCAATACGCCCTGATGCTCGGCGAGCGGGCGCTGGTGCTCGATGCCGACGGGATCACCGCTTTCAAGGACGACCCGGCGCTGCTTTTCGACGCTTATGCGCAGGGCGAGACCCATCTAGTCATGACCCCGCACGACGGCGAGTTCGCCCGGTTGTTTCCGGATATCGACGCCGACCCAACTCTGTCAAAAGTCGATCGTGCCATCGCGGCGGCGAAACGCAGTCAGGCCGTCATCGTCTACAAGGGCGCCGACACCGTCATCGCATCGCCCGACGGCCGCGCCGCGATTAACACCAATGCACTGCCCTGGCTGGCAACGGCTGGATCGGGCGATACGCTCGCCGGTATCATCGGCGCACATCTGGCGCAGGCCATGCCCGCCTTTGAAGCGGCCGCCGCCGGTGTCTGGCGTCACGGCCGGGCAGGCACCAAGGCGGGCGAGGGCTTGACGGCGGAAGACCTTGCCGCCGCGATCGAGCCGTTGCCTGCCGCCGGCTGATCAGTCGACCCGCTTCTGCAGCGCCCGAGCGCCGTTCGGTGCATTGACCTTGCCCTCGGTGATGAAAAACGCAAACACGTCGCGTGGCTTGTTTTCCGGCTTGTGCGTGGCGTCTGCATGGGCGAGATCGCCGATATCGCCGCCTGCCGCCCAGATTTTCACCCGGTCAGCCCAGAGATCAAGGCGTTTTTCGTCATAACAGGTAACGACGTCATCGCTGCCGGTCTGAAGACGCGCATAGACGAAATCACCGGTCACATCAGCGATCATTGGATAATCGAAATGATCGGCGCAGACGACCGCGACCTTGTGCTTGGCAAGCAGGGCGGTGAATTCCGGCGTACGGAAGGAATCGTGCCGCACTTCAACGACATGACGCAACGTCAAGCCATCCTGTTTTTCCGGCAGCAGTGCCAGAAATGCGCCAAAATCCTCAGCATCGAATTTCTTCGTCGGCATGAACTGCCAGAGGATCGGCCCCAGATGCGGTCCGAGTTCCGTCAGTCCCTGACCCAGAAACTTGCCGATCGACTCCCCGGCCTCCGCCAGCACCTTCTTGTTGGTGGCAAAGCGGCTGGCCTTCAGCGAGAAGATAAAATCATCCGGCACTTCCGACGCCCACTTGGCGAAGGTCTCAGGCTTTTGCGAGCCGTAATAGGTGCCGTTGACCTCGATGGCTTTCAGCTGGCTGCTGGCATATTCCAGCTGCCGCTTCTTCGCCAGCTTTTCCGGATAGAACGTCCCCTCCCAGGGATCAAAGGTCCAGCCGCCAATACCGCAGCGGATCGTGCCTGATGTCGACATACTCTCTCCCTCTCGTTCTATGGCTTACTCGGCCGCAGCCATCTTGCGGATCGGCCGCCGTTCCAGAAGTTCCTTCAGGAACGCGCCGGTATGCGAGCGCTTTTCCTTGACGATATCTTCCGGCGTTCCCGCTGCGATCACTTCGCCGCCGCCATCGCCGCCTTCCGGGCCGAAATCGATTACCCAGTCGGCGGTCTTGATGACTTCGAGATTGTGCTCGATGACGACAACCGAATTGCCCTGGTTGACCAGTTCGTGCAGCACTTCCAGAAGCTTGGCGACGTCATGGAAGTGCAGGCCGGTGGTCGGCTCGTCGAGTATATAGAGGGTGCGGCCGGTTGAACGCTTCGACAGTTCCTTGGCGAGCTTGACGCGCTGCGCCTCGCCACCCGACAGCGTGTTGGCCTGCTGGCCAACCTTGATGTAACCGAGGCCGACACCCTGCAACGCCTGCAGCTTGTCGCGCACGGCCGGAACAGCTGCGAAGAACTCGACACCTTCCTCGACCGTCATGTCGAGCACGTCGGCGATCGACTTACCTTTGAAATGCACGTCCAGCGTTTCGCGGTTGTAGCGCTTGCCATGGCAGACGTCGCAAGTGACATAGACATCCGGCAGGAAGTGCATCTCGATCTTGATGACGCCGTCACCCTGGCAGGCCTCGCAGCGGCCGCCCTTGACGTTGAAGGAGAAGCGGCCCGGCTGATAGCCGCGTGTCTTTGCCTCCGGCAGGCCGGCAAACCAGTCGCGGATCGGCGTGAAGGCGCCGGTATAGGTGGCCGGGTTGGAGCGCGGCGTGCGGCCGATCGGCGACTGGTCGATATCGATGACCTTGTCGATATGCTCGAATCCGTCGATCCGGTCGTGCTCGGCCGGGTTTTCACGCGCGCCCATGATGCGTCGAGCCGCTGCCTTGTAGAGCGTCTCGATTAGGAAAGTCGATTTGCCGCCGCCCGATACGCCGGTGACAGCCGTGAAAATCCCGAGCGGGATCGAGGCCGTGACGTTCTTCAGGTTGTTGGCGCGGGCGCCGACGACAGTAATTTCCTTTTTCTTCTTCGGCTTGCGCCGTTCGGCCGGAACCGCAACCGCCATTTCGCCGGACAGATATTTTCCGGTCAGCGAATTCGGGTTGGCGAGGACCTCCGCCGGTGTGCCCTGCGCCACCACTTCACCGCCGTGAATGCCGGCCGCCGGACCGATATCGACCACGTAGTCGGCCGTCATGATCGCGTCTTCGTCATGTTCGACGACGATCACCGTATTGCCGATGTCGCGCAGATGCCGCAGCGTATCGAGCAGCCGGGCGTTATCACGCTGGTGTAGACCAATCGACGGCTCGTCGAGAACGTAGAGCACGCCGGTAAGGCCGGACCCGATCTGCGAGGCCAGCCGGATGCGCTGGCTTTCGCCGCCCGACAGCGTGCCGGAATTGCGCGAGAGGCTGAGATATTCAAGGCCGACATCGTTGAGAAACCGCAGCCGTTCGCGGATTTCCTTGAGGATGCGTACCGCGATCTCGTTCTGTTTGGCATTCATGCGTTCGGGCAGGACCTCGAACCAGTCACGCGCCACCCGGATCGACATCTGTGTGACTTCGCCGATATGCAGCTTGTTGATCTTGACCGCCAAAGCCTCTGGCTTCAGGCGAAAACCGTTGCAGGCCGGGCAGGGGGCTGCCGACATGTAGCGTTCGATCTCTTCGCGCGCCCAGGCGCTGTCGGTCTCCTTCCAGCGCCGTTCCAGATTGGGAACGATGCCTTCGAAATTCTTGGTGGTATTGTAGGATCGGGCGCCGTCCTCGTAGTGAAAGCTGATCTTCTCCTCGGTGCCCTGCAGGATCGCGTGCCTAGCCTCGTCGGAAAGATCGGTCCATTTGCTCGACAGCTTGAAGCCGAAGGCCTTGCCGAGCGCTTCGAGAGTCTGGTTATAGTAAGGTGACGACGATTTTGCCCAGGGGGCGATGGCGCCGTTTTTCAATGTCCGGTCGGGTTCCGGAATGATCAGCGCCTCGTCGATCTTCTGCTGGCTGCCGAGACCATCGCAGGTCGGGCAGGCACCGAACGGGTTGTTGAACGAGAACAGCCGCGGCTCGATCTCCGAAATGGTAAAGCCGGATACCGGGCAGGCGAATTTTTCGGAGAAGAGAACGCGCTCATGCGTTTCATTGAGCGATTTGTTGGCCGAACCGCCGGCCGAGGTTTCTTCCGGTGGCAGCGGCTTGTCGGCAAACTCGGCGATCGCCAGGCCATCGGCGAGCGTCAGGCAGGTTTCCAGACTGTCCGCGAGGCGCGCCGTCAGGTCCGGGCGCACGACGACGCGATCGACGACGACATCGATGTCATGCTTGTATTTCTTGTCGAGTACCGGCGCCTCGGCGATCTCGTAGAACTGCCCGTCGATCTTGACGCGCTGAAAGCCCTTCTTCATCAACTCGGCGAGTTCTTTCTTGTACTCGCCCTTGCGGCCGCGCACGATCGGCGCGAGAATATAAAGACGGGTGCCCTCGCCGAAACCGACGACACGGTCGACCATCTGGCTGACCGTCTGGCTTTCGATCGGCAGGCCGGTCGCTGGCGAATAGGGCACGCCGACGCGGGCAAACAAGAGGCGCATATAGTCGTAGATCTCGGTGACCGTTCCGACCGTCGAGCGCGGATTGCGCGAGGTGGTCTTCTGCTCGATCGAGATTGCCGGCGACAGGCCGTCGATCTGGTCGACGTCCGGCTTCTGCATCATCTCGAGAAACTGCCGGGCATAGGCCGACAGGCTCTCGACATAACGCCGCTGTCCCTCGGCATAGATCGTGTCGAAGGCAAGCGAGGACTTTCCGGAGCCTGACAGGCCGGTCATGACGATCAGCTTATTGCGCGGCAGATCGAGGTCGATGCCCTTGAGATTATGTTCGCGCGCGCCGCGGATGGATATGGTCTCGAGTTTGCTCATCGTGCCCAGCTTTTGATCTGTATTGGAAAGCTCCTATTTAAGTACGGCACAGCGCATGTCGAGGCGCAATGCGAAAAACAGGCCGGCTTTCCGAGTCGGTTGACAGGATATTACGGATTTACTAGAACAAAGAAAGAACGTTTTTAGAAAACTGTTGTGGATGACACAATGCAAAGGGGCGTATGCTTGGCCGTCAGCCGCTAAGATGTGCGTTCTGAATTTGGTAGCCGGGCCGAAAGGCTGGGCAGGATAGCGGGAAAAGCAAGATGGCAGGTAGTGTCAACAAGGTGATTTTGATCGGTAACCTCGGGGCAGACCCGGAAATCCGGCGCACGCAGGATGGCAAGCCGATCGCCAACCTGAACATTGCGACGTCGGAAAGCTGGCGCGACCGCAATTCCGGCGAGCGCAAGGAAAAGACCGAATGGCACCGTGTGGTGATCTTCAACGAAGGTCTCTGCAAGGTTGCCGAGCAGTATCTGAAGAAGGGCGCGACGGTCTATATCGAAGGCCAGCTGCAGACCCGCAAATGGCAGGACAAGGACGGCCAGGATCGCTACTCGACGGAAGTCGTGCTGCAGGGCTTCAATTCGACGCTGACGATGCTGGGCGGCCGTGGTGACGGGCAGGGTGCAGGCGGTGGCCGTGGCGGCTCTGAATACGGCGGCGGCAACACGGGCGGCGGCTCGGACAACTACGGCGGCGATTACGATCGTCCATCCTCTACACCGGCAGCCCGCTCCGGCGGCGGCGGCGCGAGCAGCAGCGGTGGAAACTTTTCACGCGATATGGATGATGATATCCCGTTCTAATCGAAGTGTTCTACAGTCAAAAAGGCCCGGGAAACCGGGCCTTTTTCGTCAGTGGAACCTGCGTTTACCGCGCGTGGTCACAAAGCCATGGTCGATTTGACGCCATCGACGACGAACTGAACGGCCAAGGCCGCGAGAATGACACCCAGCAGGCGTGTCAGTATGGCGCGGCCGGTGACGCCTAAAAACCGGTCGATGCGGTCGGCGATGACGAGGGCGGCAAACAGGATGGCGAGACAAAAGGCAATGACCAGGATCAGTTGAGCCCGGTCGATCGTTGCTGAGAAGGAGCCGGAGAGCAGGATCGTCGCCGAGATCGCGCCCGGGCCGGCTATCAACGGCAGCGCCAGCGGAAACACCGCGATATTGTGGATGTGGTCGCGGGTAATGGCAGTCTCGCCGGTCTTTTCCTTGCGCTCGTTGCGTTTCTCGAAGATCATTTCGAAGGCGATCCAGAACAAAAGCAGGCCGCCGGCAATCCGGAAGGCACCGATGGAGATGCCCAGCAGGCCGAGAATGCCGTTTCCGAACAGCGCGAAGGCCGACAGGATGAAGAACGCGATCAGCGTGCCGCGGCGGGCCACCAGAAAGCGTTCATGCCGGCTCATGCCGACCGTCAGGCTGAGGAAGATCGGCGCAAGGCCGGGCGGATCGATGGTGACCAGGATCGTGGTCAGCGCATTGATCAGAAGGTCGAATTGAGACATCCCATTCCCCTCGCGGCCTTGTTTATGATGGCCGTCTGATGAATTGTTAGGCGAGGGTGGTGCCGAATGAAAGGGCTGTCCTTCACTGTTCTGCCGCTTTTGCCTTGCAAATGCCTGCGAGAGCGCCGATGAGGCTAAAAGGCTGTTCAAAACCCAGCCCCGAAATTGGCGCTCGCCAATGCATTCGGCTATAAAAAACCGTCTGATTCTGAACAAAGATCGTGATCAAAATTGACTGAACAAAGCACACCAGGCGGCGGCAAGAATCCACCAGGCATCGAGCCCATTTCCATCATGGAGGAAATGCAGCGCTCGTATCTCGATTACGCCATGAGCGTGATCGTCAGCCGTGCTCTTCCCGACGTCCGCGATGGTCTGAAGCCCGTGCACCGGCGCATCCTGTTCGGGATGAGCGAACTGGGCATCGACTGGAACAGGAAATACGTCAAATGCGCCCGCGTCACCGGTGACGTGATGGGTAAATTCCATCCGCACGGTAACTCGGCGATCTATGATGCGCTCGCCCGCATGGCCCAACCGTGGTCGCTGCGTTTGCCGCTGATCGACGGTCAGGGCAATTTCGGCTCGATCGACGGCGACCCGCCGGCGGCTGAACGCTACACCGAGTGCCGTCTGCAGAAGGCAGCCCATGCGCTGCTCGACGACCTCGACAAGGAAACGGTCGATTTTCGCGACAACTATGACGGCACGCTGAGCGAACCGTCTGTTGTTCCGGCGAAATTCCCGAACCTTCTGGTCAACGGCGCAGGCGGCATCGCCGTCGGCATGGCGACCAATATCCCGCCGCACAATCTGATCGAAGTGATCAACGGCTGTATCGCCCTGATCGATGAGCCGGCACTGGAACTGCCGCAGTTGATGGAGATCATTCCGGGTCCGGACTTCCCGACCGGCGCCTTCATCCTTGGCCGCTCCGGCATCCGTTCGGCCTATGAGACCGGCCGCGGCTCGGTCATCATGCGCGGCCGTGCCACCATCGAACCGATGCGCGGCGACCGCGAGCAGATCATCATCACCGAAGTCCCCTTCCAGGTGAACAAGGCGACGATGATCGAGAAAATGGCCGAACTGGTCAAGGACAAGCGCATCGAGGGTATTTCCGACCTGCGCGACGAATCCGACCGTCAGGGCTACCGCGTCGTCGTCGAGCTGAAGCGCGACGCCAATGCCGAGGTTATCCTCAATCAGCTCTATCGCTACACACCGCTGCAGACCTCGTTTGGCTGCAACATGGTGGCGCTGAACGGCGGCAAGCCGGAGCAGATGACGCTGCTCGACATGCTGCGCGCGTTCGTTTCCTTCCGCGAGGAAGTCATCAGCCGCCGTACCAAATACCTGCTGCGCAAGGCGCGTGACCGTGCGCATGTGTTGGTCGGCTTGGCGATTGCCGTCGCCAATATCGACGAGATCATTAAGCTGATCAGAAGCGCCCCGGATCCAGCCACCGCGCGCGAACAGTTGATGACGCGACGCTGGCCGGCAGCAGATGTCGAAAGCCTGATCCGTCTGATCGACGATCCGCGCCACCGCATCAACGAGGACCTCACCTACAACCTGTCCGAAGAGCAGGCCCGGGCGATCCTTGAGCTGCGTCTTGCCCGTTTGACGGCCCTTGGCCGCGACGAAATCGGCGACGAACTCAACAAGATCGGCGCCGAGATCAGCGACTATCTCGATATCCTGTCGTCGCGTATCCGTATCATGACCATCGTCAAGGATGAGCTCATCGCCGTTCGCGAAGAATTCGGCACCCCGCGCCGCACCGTGATCGTCGAAGGCGGTCCGGACATGGATGACGAGGACCTGATCGCCCAGGAAGACATGGTCATCACCGTGTCCCATCTCGGCTATATCAAGCGTGTGCCGCTGGCGACCTATCGTGCCCAACGTCGTGGCGGCAAGGGCCGCTCCGGCATGGCGACGCGCGACGAGGATTTCGTCACGCGCCTGTTCGTTGCCAATACGCATACGCCGATGCTGTTCTTCTCGTCGCGTGGCATCGTCTACAAGGAAAAGGTCTGGCGCCTGCCAATCGGCACGCCGCAATCGCGCGGCAAGGCCCTGATCAACATGCTGCCGCTGGTGCCTGGCGAACGCATTACAACGATCATGCCGCTGCCCGAGGATGAAACGACGTGGGAAAACCTCGACGTGATGTTCTCGACGACGCGTGGGACGGTCCGCCGCAACAAGCTGTCGGATTTCGTCCAGGTCAATCGCAACGGCAAGATCGCCATGAAGCTCGATGAGGAGGGCGACGAAATCCTCTCCGTCGAAACCTGCACCGAGCATGACGACGTTCTTCTGACGACGGCGCTTGGCCAGTGCATACGATTCTCGGTTGATGACGTCCGGGTCTTTGCCGGCCGTAATTCGATCGGCGTTCGTGGTATCACGCTCGGCGATGGTGACCGGATCATCTCGATGACCATCGTTGGCCATGTCGATGCCGAGCCGTGGGAGCGTGCAGCTTACCTCAAGCGTGCTGCCGCCGAACGGCGGGCCGCAACCGGCGAGGACGAGGAAATTGCGCTGGTCGGCGAAGAGGTGACCGAAGAAGGTCAGCTCGATGACGCCCGATATGAGGAACTCAAGGCACGCGAACAGTTCGTGCTGACGGTCTCGGTCAAGGGTTTTGGCAAGCGCTCCTCCACCTACGACTTCCGCACCTCCGGCCGTGGTGGCAAGGGTATTCGCGCAACGGATACTTCCAAGACCGGCGAAATCGGCGAACTGGTCGCAGCCTTCCCGGTCGAAGACAACGACCAGATCATGCTGGTCTCCGATGGCGGTCAGCTGATCCGGGTTCCCGTCGGCGGCATCCGGCTTGCGAGCCGCGCCACCAAGGGTGTGACGATCTTCACGACTGCGAAGGACGAAAAGGTCGTGTCCGTCGAGCGTATCAGCGAGCCCGACCCCGAAGAGGACGACGACATCGCTGGTGAGGTCGATCTGCCGGAGGGCGAGGCGTCGGTAGAGCCGCCAGCCGCAACAGAAGAGTAAAATCTTCCCTTCCATCACATCTTTAAAAGCCGGGCGATCGCATCGCCCGGCTTTTCTTTGGAGTTGAATTTTGATCGGCTATCGTTGGGATGATCAACGCAAAGAAAAACCGGACTGGCAGGGGAACCGTCCGGTTTTCATGTCAGCCGGCACTGGAGGTTGCCGCTGGGGAAACTTTAAACATGTCAGACGCTAAAACCGCCGGTGTCTCGGCTGATCGCCTTCATCGCGCTTCTGTCGCGCTGAAGTTGGAAAATGGTTTTGGCGAAATCGACCAGGAACACGATACTAATCACTGCCGATATGATCATCATTGTGATGGCCATCGCAGATCATCCTCTATTTGAACAAATGATTGCGGTTGAGACCAGACCGGTCCATGCGCGCTTCGTTTCTGATCGCGTTTGCCGTTGCAAAAAGCATGACAAAAAACATGGTCATCGACAGAAGAATAAGTGCCATAGCGGTGATCCTTTCAGCCAATAAACGGCCGTAACTGGAAAAAGTTCCGTTCTCTACTTCCGGAATACAAAATCGTCCTTGAAACAACCTTGAACGCAGCATTCATTTAGCATTCATGCCGACCGGATGCTGTTCCTGAGGGAACACGGGGAGCGGCAAGCGAGCTCCCTTGCGATTGACCGCAGTCCGTGACAAAAGGCTTCAAAACGGAAACAGGCGCGATGCTCACTGCTTTTTATCCCGGCTCCTTCGACCCGATGACGAATGGTCACCTCGACGTGTTGGTACAGGCGCTGAACGTGGCGCCAACGGTCATCGTTGCGATCGGTATCCATCCCGGCAAGACGCCGCTGTTTTCCTTCGAAGAGCGTGCGGCCCTCATCGCCCAGTCGCTACGGGAATTCCTTCCGGAAAGAGCCGGCGATATCTCGGTTGTTTCTTTTGACAATCTGGTGGTCGATGCGGCGCGAAAACATGGTGCATCGCTTTTGGTGCGCGGCCTGCGCGACGGTACTGATCTCGACTATGAGATGCAGATGGCGGGCATGAACCGGCAGATGGCGCCGGATATCCAGACCCTGTTTCTTCCTGCCGGCACGGCATCGCGGCCCATTACCGCCACATTGGTTCGCCAGATCGCTGCCATGGGCGGTGATGTCAGCGCCTTCGTACCCAAGGCCGTTCACCAGGCCCTGAACGCAAAACGCAAATCCTGACGTTTTCCTTTATTTCCACGGGAGCTAACATGAAAATTCTCCAACTCGCTTTCGCAGGCGCCGTTGTCCTCGCATCCCTGACCAGCACTGCCTTTGCCCAGGCCAAGGAATACATCACCATCACGCTGAAGGACGGCCCGGTCGTCATCGAGTTGATGCCGGACGTCGCGCCCAAGCATGTTGCGCGCATCAAGGAACTGGCCGCAGCCGGCGACTACAACAATGTTGCGTTCCACCGCGTCATCCCGGGCTTCATGGCCCAAACCGGTGACGTCCAATACGGCAACATGGAAAAAGACTTCAAGGGCGACATGGCCGGCATGGGCGGTTCGTCGAAGCCGAATGTCGAGGCTGAATTTTCCAAGGTTCCGTTTGAGCGTGGCACAGTCGGCATGGCCCGCAGCCAGGACCCGAACTCTGCCAATTCGCAGTTCTTCATCATGTTCGCACCCGGCGATTTCCTGAACGGCCAGTACACGGTCGTCGGCAAGGTCGTCGAAGGCATAGACAATGTCGACAAGATCAAGAAGGGCGACGAAGCCAATAATGGTTCCGTCACCGATCCCGACCGCATGATCAGCGTCAAGGTCGGCAAGTAACACACGTTTTAAAACGCCCGCTTTAACAACAAGGAGAAGGCCATGACAGAGATCAAGGATCCTGAAAACACCATCATCATGGAAACCACCAAGGGGCAGGTGATCATCCAGCTTCTGCCGGACCTGGCACCGGGCCACGTTGCCCGCATCAAGGAACTGTGCGCCGAAGGCGCCTATGATGGCGTCGTCTTCCACCGCGTCATCGACGACTTCATGGCGCAGACCGGCGACGTGCAGTATGGCAAGACGGGCGGCAAGGATTTCAATCCGGCCCGCGCCGGCATGGGCGGCTCCGAAAAGCCGGACCTCAAGGCCGAATTCTCCAACATGAGCCATGTGCGTGGCACGTGCTCGATGGCGCGTAGCCAGATGCCGAATTCTGCCAATTCGCAGTTCTTCATCTGCTTCACCGACAGCCCATGGCTGAACAAGCAGTATTCGGTTTGGGGCCAGGTCATTTCCGGCATGGACAATATCGACAAGATCAAGAAGGGCGAGCCCGTCAAGGATCCCGACAGCATCGTGTCGATGAAACTTGCCGCCAACGCCTAATTCAGGCTATTGCCAAAACCCGTCCCGGATCGCCTTCAAAAGGCGCCGGGGCGGGTTTGCCGTTTAAAGAAGATTTTTCATGCGCGTAGATCTGTTCGATTTCGATCTCCCCGAAGACAATATTGCGCTGCGGCCCGCAAGTCCGCGCGACAGTGCGCGTCTGCTCGTGGTGCAGCCACAGGACAGCATTGAGCTGTCCGATCGCAGCGTCATGGACCTGCCATCGTTCCTGCGTCCGGGCGATGCCCTCGTTTTCAACGATACAAAAGTCATTCCCGCCCAATTGGAGGGGCTGCGGCGGCGCGGCGAGGACGTGGTCACCCAAGTGTCGCTGACGCTCCACATGCGCGTTGCGGCAGATCGCTGGAAGGCGTTTGCGCGCCCGGCCAAACGCCTCAAGCCCGGCGACCGCATTGAATTCGGCCATGGCTCCAAGACCTGTCTGATAGGCGCGCTGGACGCGACCGTCGAGGAAAAGGGCGAGGCGGGCGAGGTGACCCTGCGGTTCGATCTCTCCGGCCCGGCGCTGGACGAGGCGATCCTTGCCGTCGGCCACATCCCTTTGCCGCCCTATATCGCTTCCAAGCGCCCGGATGACGAGCAGGACCGCACGGACTACCAGACAGTCTACGCCCGCGAACACGGTGCCGTAGCGGCACCCACCGCCGGTCTGCATTTCACCGACCGCCTGTTCGAAGCGCTGGATGCGCTTGGCGTCGAGCGCCATTTTGTTACCCTGCATGTGGGTGCTGGAACCTTTCTGCCGATGAAGGTCGATGACACCGACGATCACGTCATGCACCAGGAGATCGGCCATGTCAGCGCCGAGGTGGCTGAGCGCCTGAACGCGGCTCGGGCGAGGGGCGGGCGCATCGTCTGCGTCGGCACCACGTCGCTGCGGCTGATCGAAAGTGCGGCCGAGGAGAATGGCGACATCCATCCTTGGTCCGGCCCGACCGGCATTTTCATCACGCCCGGCTACCGTTTCCGCGCGGTTGATATGCTGATGACCAATTTTCACCTGCCGAAATCGACGCTGTTCATGCTCGTCTCGGCGTTCAGTGGCCTTGAGACGATGCGCCGGGCCTACGCTCATGCGATCGACACCGGCTACCGTTTCTATTCCTACGGCGATTCAAGCCTGCTTTTCCGGGATGCAACATGACCGAGACTTTTCAGTTCAACATCACTGCAACCGACGGCAAGGCGCGTCGCGGCACGGTATCGATGCCGCGCGGGGAAATCCGCACGCCGGCGTTCATGCCGGTGGGAACCGTCGGCACGGTCAAGGCGATGTATCTCGATCAGGTCCGCGATCTCGGCGCCGACATCATCCTCGGCAATACCTATCACCTGATGCTTCGCCCCGGTCCGGAGCGGGTGGCGCGTCTTGGCGGTCTTCACGAGCTGATCCGCTGGCCCTATCCGATCCTGACTGACAGCGGCGGTTTTCAGGTCATGTCGCTCGCTGGCCTGCGCAAGCTTGACGAGAAGGGCGTGACCTTCAAGAGCCATGTCGATGGTGCCCTGCATTATATGTCGCCCGAACGCTCGATCGAAATCCAGGGCATGCTCGACAGTGATATCCAGATGCAGCTCGACGAATGTGTGAGGCTTCCTGCAGAACCTACTGATATTGAACGCGCAATGGAAATGTCTCTACGCTGGGCAGACCGCTGCAAGACCGCTTTTGGCAACCAGCAGGGCAAGGCAATGTTCGGCATCGTCCAGGGCGGCGATGTGCCGGCGCTGCGTGTTCGCTCGGCCCAGGCTCTGTCCGGGCTCGATCTCAAAGGCTACGCGATCGGCGGCCTCGCCGTCGGCGAACCGCAGGCGGTGATGCTCGACATGCTCGACATCACATGCCCGGAACTGCCGGTCGAAAAGCCGCGGTACCTGATGGGGGTCGGCACACCAGACGATATTCTGAAATCCGTGGCACGGGGCATCGACATGTTCGACTGCGTCATGCCGACCCGCGCTGGCCGTCACGGTCTGGCTTTCACCCGGCGCGGGCGGGTCAATCTGCGCAACGCCCGTCATGCCGAAGATATCAGGCCGCTGGATGATCAGTCCACATGCCCGGCAGCACGCGACTATTCGCGCGCCTACCTGCATCACCTCGTCCGTGCCGACGAGAGCCTGGGCGGCATGCTTTTGACCTGGAACAACCTCGCCTACTACCAGGACCTGATGGCCGGCATTCGCAAGGCGATCGAAGAGGGCCGCTATGCCGCCTTCATGGAGGAGACGCAGGAAGAGTGGGCGCGCGGCGATCTGGCGCCGGTCTGAGCAGCGCTGTGGTCAAATTTCGGGGCCGGGGGCCTGCTGCAGCATCTGTACGCCATTGATCTTGTAGCTGCCGTCCGGTTGCTTGACGAGAAAATACAGCGCCGTCCAATCCTTGCCGCCAGGTGCGGAGATCAGCACCTCTTGCACTATAGCGTCGCCCTCGACCTTGCTGCGGCCGAAGGCGAAATTTCCGGGGCGGTAAACCGGCGTATAGCCGCGCTTGACCATCTCGAAGAAGATGCTCTTGTCCGGAAATTTTTGCCTGATCTGCGGAGAGGCAAAGGAATAGGCCGTCTCCGCGTCATCGTTGAGAAAGGCCTCGATCTGGTTCTGGATGATCGACTGGGCGGTATCGACGGGTTCTGCCGATGAAGCCAGCGGGGCAGACAATAGAATGGCAACAAGTACGCAGGCTCTGAGCGTCCGGATCATTCCTCATCTCCTTGCTGGGCATCAGAATAAATATGATACGCATATCGAGGGGAAATGGTTTCTGATGTTGATTCAATAAATACTATTTTATAAATTCAATGATTTAAGTGATTTTTTTAAGGTAGAATAGAGAAGATTTCTGCGTGAGGCCGGGCTTTCGCCGGTTTGCCCCCGAACCTATATCCCGAACAGGTCCATCATTCTGCCCCAGATCATGACCGAGATCGGCATATCGCATTGAAACGCATTGGCTTGATGCCGGTCACGGGAAGGTCGATCCGGGCGGATTGCCGCCCTTCAGCAACAAGCCAGCTGTTTGCCCATGGCCGTCTCCAGCGCATCGATCAAGCGTGTCGGCGTTCTTAGGTTTTTGCAAGAGTTGGGATTGCAAGATCCTGCTGGTGAAGCAAGGGAATTTGGAGGCCTCGCCCGGAATTGAACCGGGGTGCAAGGATTTGCAGTCCTCTGCGTCACCACTCCGCCACGAGGCCTCACGAGTTCTAATAATTGAACCGTGGCGGCGGTTTAGAATGATCCTAGAGAAATCGCAAGAGGCAATTTCCGAAAAACATTTCCAGTGATTTCCGAGGCGATAGTTCCAGGCTGTTTTTTCCCCGCCGGCCTCCTGCGTTCGAAAAAAAACAGTGGCATGCCGGGCTCAACCTCAATCCCAGAAAATTGCTTGCCCGGTTTGGTACTGATGTCGGCCAGCGGCACCATCGATATGGCTTGGGCGATATGGCTCGGGGAACCGGGTTCTCCGCTCGATCTTATTTCCCGGCTGGGCATGGATTGCGATCAGACTGCAGAACGGCACGCTACAGACAACGACCAATGTGTTGACACCGCCAAGGCTGTCGATGCCTGAGGAACCCACGATATCAGCCGTATGACGGTACCCGCGGCCAATGCGCGGGACCGCATTAGACTGCAGCCAACAACGGTTTTCGCGATACAGCGGGGCAGGGCCTGCCTGTCCTGTTTTATGTTTCGGGAAACTTCAACGGCTTGGCTCAGGCCAAGTGGTTTTATGGCGCGGCTATGCAATCCAGCACAGTTTGTGCTGCGCCTGATCTTGAACAATCTCAAAGTGCTTCACGCATGCCATGTAGCCAGCAACGACACTGCCGCTCATGAATAAAAGCCGCATATTGTCTCGCTTGGTCAACTAAAGCCCGATGTCGGTCAATGATAATAGAAACATGCGCAATCGGCCTTGATTTCATCAGCCGCATTCCAGACGCGAACCGCCAGCTTCTTGGCTGCACCGGTTTCGTCCAGCCGTAAACCGAGAAGCGACACCGCCGCAAGCTTCGGATTGACCGCATCGATCTCGATCGTCGATCCAACTTGATGGACACCCTGCTTGGGCGTCCATGTGAAAAACTGCACGCTGTAATGCATTGCGTTCTCCTTCCCATGCTGGGCGGCACCGTTGGCGCAGGAAACGCTTCTAAAGACAGAGCAATAGCGTCCCAGCCGGGGCTCAAAACCCGCAGACGGAAGGATAACATATTCGCGGCCGGATGAAATGGTTTCATTCGGTCCGTCCCAAATTGTGCACAGCACCCGTCTGCTGCATCATCTGACTGATGGTGAGGCAGATATCGGATCGGCAAGAGTCACTGCGGTTACAGTATTTCATTGTTCAATGCGAAATACTCTGTTCACCAAATGTCGTCTTCAAAAACAGAACGAAGAACGCAATATTGGCTACAAGACGTAACATCGGGTGCAAGGATAAAGCAGATGAACAGAGATCCCCTGTTTCGCATTGGTGATTTCGCAATTTGGTCGGCTATTCTCGGTGGCGTGATCGGCTATCAGGTGTGGACGCATGCCTCTGAACCGGCTCTTACCACCGTCGTCTCGGCCATTGGCCAAATGGCAGGCTGACGGCCACTTTCCGTTCGATACGCGAACGGCTTTAAAGTAGGTTCTACCGCAACAGCACTGATACATCACGGGAGATTATTCTTTTAGCAACATCGCTGCGGCCCTAACGGATCATTGTCGCTGCGCGCGCGGCGATTTTGTCATAGGCATCCGGTTCCGGTTCAAGCCCAGGGAAAACCCGGCTGACGCCCAGACGTAGAAGTGCTTTCAGGTGTTTTCGACCTCCCATACCGGCAAATCGCGCAAACGGTATCATCGCCGGCCGGGCAGCGTGGTTGGGGTAGAGGCGTGCAAATTCCGCGAAGTTGGTAAAACTCTCGTGGTTGTCTTTCCTCATAAGGAAGGTTTCCGCAGGCGCGCCCTCGGCAAGGATAACCTCGTGCGTATCCACAACGATATGGAAATACTCGATCATATCGCTGTTTGCAGGAGGAGACGGCGCAATCGACAGACCGTTGACCAAATCCTTCACCCGGATCAGAACGCCATCGATCAGCAAGGCATGGCCGGGTGAAAGATAGAGATCCCGGTGCGGCGTTGTCTGGTCGAGCGCATGGCGTGCCACGCGGATCGGTACGATACTGGCGTCCCAGGCAAGCGTGCTCCGTTTGTAAACATGACGGCCGATCCATTTGATTTGCACGGGCTTGCCGCGCACGGTCTCGACACGGTCACCGATTTGAAGGTTCTCGATGCAGATCTCGCCGCGCGGCGTGGATATCAAAGTTCCACCCAGAAAACACATCGGTTGTCCTCCGGGAGAATGCCCGCCGTTACCGCCATCCTTCTTCCGCCACCGCCTGCCCATGGCTTGGGCTAGCGTGGGGGGAATGATGGAGGCAGCGGCGGCCCCGATCACTGCAACCTTTGCGCCGGTGGCGGCAGCCAGGCCGAGAAAGTGACGCCGCGCCTCATTGGGCGGCAAATGTTGCTCTTTGCGTGACGGCATGGTTCGCTCCTTCTTAACGCTAAACCGGAGATACAAGAATATTCCTTCCCGGCCGGTGCGGCCACCGATGCAACAGGCTATCGCAACTGTACTTTTGGAGTAGGCGTTACGCCCCTTGTGCCAGCAAAAATGCAGCGAGCTTGAGTTGGTATTCCTCGTGCGGCCGGGTTCCGTTTTGGGGAAATCACTCTGCGTCCAGAATCCGTTGAAAGCCACTATCCTCCACGCAGCAACAGCGGCCGTTGGGGAGAAGTGACCGTCGCTGCATGCAAAAGGTCTTGCTGCAGAAATCGCAAATTTCGGGTTCTACAGGGCAGACGATGGAGTGGAAAAAGTGCCGGTGCGTCTACGCTGGGGCCGCACAGATATGGAACGAGACTGGAGCTAATTCTGTTCGTCTTTGCTTGGAATGTGATTTTCCATCTCTTTTGCGTAGAGAATCAGAAGGGCGCCAAGCTCCTTGGCGGCGTTCGGGGACATTGCTGTCTGGAGCTGATGGGGCGAACGGTCAGTATCCTTGAACATATCCCATTCCCATTTGGAGACGGCATAGCCGATGCGCAGCACAATATGATAGGGTTCGCCCACAGCCACCCCCCATTCCAGAAGGGTATAAGCCTTCAGTTTGTTGCCGGTATCCACCTCCCATTTAGACATATCGTTTTCGCTCACGATACGGACCTCCCGTCAATGCTTCCATCAAGTCCTCTGCAACAAAAATCTAAATGAAAACGGCCGCAGACGCGCCTACCTTTAAGGCGTAGCCGCCCATAGCCCAGATGTCATAAACGTTCTTCAACTGAGATCGAACGGTCATCTCTCTGCCTGCTAAGGGCTGAGACGGTACTGCCAGGACATAGGTCCGCCGGACAGTTTATGCTTCGCTATGCCTCGGCAATGGACAGATGGCAAATGGCGGAAGAGGTGGGATTCGAACCCACGGTACGGTCTCCCGCACGCCGGTTTTCAAGACCGGTTCCTTAAACCACTCGGACACTCTTCCTGATGACGGGCATTGTGGTGATACCGGTTTGGCGGGCGGTGGTTTTCCCGTGCAAATATGCGGACATCAGCCTGTCACGGCTCGCTTTATAGCCTGCCGATTGCGAACGTCAACCGGGTCTGCAGCAGACTGGCCTGGTTGCAACAGGCAAGGAATTGAAACAACCATCGGCGCGGCTGCGGCGCGGCGGCGCGCGCCCGGAACGAAACATGCGCTATCCGGTTCTCCCCACTCTGTAATGGATTGTGCGGAGATGACCATGTTCAATAAACTTCAGATCGTGAACATAATCGTTTTGGGCCTCGTTTTTTCGGCTGGTTCACCAGCCATCGCCGCCCTTCAGGCGCACGACGGCTATATGCGGGACGTGGCCGCGGTTCCGGTCACGGACAGCCAAAAGATGAACGGTGCCGTCTGCAGGCCGCCTGAGCCTCAGTATTTTTCCACATTTATTCGCGACATCGATGGCACCATCGTCGGTATTCGCTACGACATCGTCGAATATATCTGCTAGAAGAACGTATTCGTCTACTTTGCCCATTCATTACCTGCGCTTTAAAGCGTCTTTCGATCGTATCCGGCAATATCCGCGCGGCGCGACATTAACTATTCGTAAACCATAATCCCAATTGTTTCATTCCGGCACGGTTAACCATTCGCATTTTCGCCACGTTGTTGTCATGATTAATCGACTGTTACGTTTCGTGACGCCGGTACTTTCGCGGAGGCAAATGCGGGAAGGTGCTGCGCACAGGTTTTGCGAATGGCGATGTGGGGCACATGACTTCCAATCTGACTGCGGCTTTTTTCTTGAAGGGATTGCGCGTTGCCGCCGTTCCGATGCTCTGCGTCGGGCTGACCGCATGCGGCTCAACAAGCAGCGTCAAGAACGGCAAGCCACGCAGCAAGGAGTATTTTGCCGAGTCGATTTATGGCGTGAAGGCCAGTCCGCGCGTTGTAGACGAGGGTAAAGCCGTTCCCAAGGGCGGCGGCCGCTATCAGGTCGGCAAGGCCTATCAGGTCAAGGGCAAGTGGTATCAGCCGAAAGAAGATTTCGGTTATAACAAAACCGGCATGTCGTCCTGGTACGGCTCCGCCTTTCATGGCCGTCTGACGGCGAACGGCGAAGTCTACGACAAGTATCACCTGTCGGCTGCTCACCCGACATTCCCGCTGCCGAGCTATGCCCGCGTTACCAACCTTGAGAACGGTACATCCGTTGTGGTCCGGGTCAATGATCGCGGCCCTTATGAATATGGCCGTATCATCGACGTCTCTTCCAAGACGGCCGACTTCCTCGACATGAAGCGCAAGGGCAGTGCCCAGGTTCGCGTGCAATATATCGGCAAGGCTCCGCTTGAGGGCAACGACATGCCTTATCTGATGGCCTCCTACGTCAAGAAGGGCGATCGCACCCCGAACGCATTCCCCGAAGGCCAGATCGCCACGGGTGTCATGGTCGCGTCGAACGAACCGCTACGCAAGCAGGCAGGTAATCTCGGCACGCTGACCATCCCGTCCAAATCGAACCTGGACACGGGCGTGCCGGTGACGGCGCTTGCCGAAGCTGAAACGCCGCGCGCGTCATCGGCAGGGCTCGATGCTTTCGTCATGCTGCCGGAGATCGGCCCGATCCCGCGCGAGCGGCCGGAATATATCCCAATGCCCAATGGCAACATGGCCTATGCGGCGGCCTATGCCGAAGCGCGTGTCAGCGATTCCAAGACGGCTTTCGATGCCATTCTCGGCGACCCGAACCCGCTAACGCCGGATTCGATCGTCGAATATGCCAAGCGCAAGAGCGTCGCGCGCTAATCCCGATCCTTCGCGATTGATCCCCGGTGGGCCGGCTGCTATTGCCGGAGAAGGCGCCGGAGTTTGGAATGCATATACGACTGGTCTTGGTTTTCATGTCTCTTGTCTTGATTGTCTGGGCGCCCATGGCTGCGCAGGCGCAGGCTTTTGAGACCAAAGCGAAGCACGTTTACCTGATCGATGCCGAAACAGGCACGGTTCTGTTCGCCAAGGACGAAAATGCCGCCGTTCCACCGGCATCGCTTGCCAAGCTGATGACCATGGACGTCGTCTTCGATGCGATCGGCAAGAATGAACTGACGCTCGATACCGAATTTCCCGTCTCCGAACATGCGTGGCGAACAGGCGGCGCCCCATCGGGTACATCGACGATGTTTGCGGCGCTGAAATCGCGCGTCCGGGTTGTAGATCTGATCCAAGGCGTCACCGTCCAGCTTGCCAATGACGCCTGCATCATTCTGGCCGAGGGTATGACCGGCAGCGAGGAGGCCTTTGCCAAGCGCATGACCGACCGCGCCCGTGAACTCGGGCTGACCGGCTCGGTCTTTCGCAACGCCACCGGTCTACCCGATCCCCAAAACAAGACGACCATGCGCGACATGGCACTGCTTGCGCAGCACATCCAGGCCAACTACCCCGACCTGTTCAAATACTATTCCCAGACCGAATTCGAATGGAACAAGATCCTCCAGCGAAACCGTACGCCGTTGATCTCGGCCAATATCGGCGTCGATGGGTTTGCGACCGGATTTGCCGAGGGGTTTGGCTTTGGCATGGTTGCCACCATGCAGAAAGACGGAAGGCGCGTTTTTTTGGCGCTGGGCGGCCTTGCGACCGACAAGGAACGCGTCGAGGAGACGCGCAAGATCCTCGACTGGTCAATGACGGCCTTTGAAAGAAAGAGGTTGTTTGAAGCCGGAGATGGCGTCGGCGAGGCGAGCGTCTACGGCGGCGCGGTATCGCATGTTCAGCTCGTCACCGCGAATGCTGTCGATGTGCTTGTGCCGGTGAACAATCCAGAGCGCCTTTCGGCCAAGGTGATCTATCGTTGGCCACTGGCTATGCCGGTCGAGGCTGGCAAACAGGCAGGCACGCTGAAGATCTGGAGCGGCGAGCGGCTGTTGCGCGAGGTGCCGGTGGAAACCAATGCTGCCGTAGGGCAGGGCACACTCTCCAGCAGGGCAGTAGATGCGCTGCAGGAGCTCTTGTTTTTCTGGCTCTGATGAAATGACGCGGCAAGCGGTTTCGCGGCCGGGCACAATCAGTTAAACAGGCCCTGCGTCGCGCATCGCCCGGCCATCGGCATTGATGGTTGAGGTTGCTGCACACAGACGGGATGCTCCGCACTGTGCGGACGTTCCATTGAAAATGATCTACGGGAATCTGCAGTGTCAGTCGGAACAGGCTTATTTGTTACATTCGAAGGCGGCGAGGGGGCTGGAAAATCAACCCAGATTCGCCTGCTGGCCGATGCCTTGCGCGAGCGTGGCCACACTGTCCTAACGACGCGCGAGCCCGGTGGTTCGCCGGGTGCGGAAGCCGTGCGGCATGTACTCTTATCCGGCGCCGCCCAGGAATTCGGCGTGCGCATGGAGGCAATCCTGTTTGCTGCGGCCCGCAGCGATCATGTCGAGGAAGTCATCCGGCCAGCGCTCTTGAAAGGCACTGTCGTCATCTGCGACCGCTTCATGGACTCCTCTCGCGTCTACCAGGGCGTTACCGGCAACCTGGAGCCGAGTTTCATCGAGGCGCTGGAGCGCGTTGCGATCAACGGGGTCGCTCCGGATTGCACGATCGTTTTCGACCTCCCGGCAGCTCTCGGTCTTGAGCGCGTACGGCGAAGGGCAGGGGCTGCGGAGGTTCTGACGGGCCAGGAAGTTGAACTCGACCGTTTCGAGAAGGAAGAACTCGAAACCCATGAAAAGCGCCGCGAGGCCTTTCTTGATATCGCGAGTGCCGACCCCAGGCGCTGTCATGTGGTCGATGCATCTGGCTCGGCCAGCGACATTGCCGCGCATGTGCTTTCGATCATCGAACCCATGCTGGCCGGATTGGGTAACGGACCGGATACGGAAGCAGCACAATGAGCACCGACAGGTTTGACGTTCTCGACGGCGCCATTTCTCCGGCCGAAAACATGCGTCTTTTCGGCCATCAGGAGGCCGAGCATTTTCTGGCGCAAAGCTACCGGTCGGGGAAGGGGCATCACGCCATCCTAATCGAAGGGCCGGAAGGCATCGGCAAGGCGACGCTTGCCTTCCGCTTTGCCAATCATGTGCTGACGCATCCCGATCCGGCGCAGGCACCGGCGGAACTTGGCGATCCAGTCCCGAATTCGATCGTCAGCCGGCAAATCGCCTCCGGCGCCTCCCATAACCTGTTGCACCTGACGCGCCCGGTCGATGACAAGACCGGCAAGGTCAAAAGCGCCATCACCGTCGATGAAGTGCGCCGGGCCGGAAAATTCTTTTCGCAGACATCCGGCACGGGCAACTGGCGGATCGTCATCGTCGATCCGGCTGATGACCTCAACCGCAACGCTGCCAACGCGATCTTGAAAATCCTCGAGGAGCCGCCGAAGCGCTCGCTGTTCCTGGTCTTGACCCATGCGCCGGGCAAGCTTTTGCCGACCATCCGTTCGCGCTGCCTGCCGCTGCAGCTGAAGCCGCTGGCGCCGGACGCAATGCGCAACGCCATGAACAATCTGGGTTTCGATATATCCGGGCCGGATGGACAAAAGGTGCTGACATCGGCAGATGGCAGCGTTTCTGAGGCCTTGAAGCTGATCAATTACGGCGGTCTCGACATCATGGCGACGTTCGAGGCCATTCTGGCCGGGCAGGATCCGGGCATCCGCAAGGACATGCACAAGCTTGCCGATGTGCTGGCCGGAAAAGACAGCGAAACGATTTTCGCGTTCTTCATGGCGCTGGTGACAGGCCATATGATGGGCGAGGCGCGCCGCGCCGCCCATTCCGGCGATCTCGACAGGGCTGACCGGTTTGCGTGTCTTTCGAGCAGCGTGACCGAGCGGATTACCGTGGCGCAGGCTTACAACCTCGATCGCAAACAAACGGTCTTGTCGATTCTGGATGATCTCAGGACAGCGTCGCGCGCGATGGCCTGAATTTTCCACTCTGCTTCAGTGTGGTATCACTATCGGTATGGTTTTACACAGGCGCGGCGCGGTAGCAGGTCGCCGCTTTTCTAGGCGTGAACTGTTTCATCCCGCCGTTGGATGCGCTAATAGCCAGACACCCAAGATCAGACACAGGCCGAAACCCGATCATGACCGACACGTCTCCATTCTACATCACGACCGCGATCTCCTATCCGAATGGCAAGCCGCATATCGGTCATGCCTACGAGTTGATCGCGACCGATGCGGTGGCGCGCTACCAGCGGCTGGAGGGGCGCGAGGTTCTGTTTCTGACGGGAACCGACGAACACGGCCAGAAGATGCAGCAGACGGCGCGCAAGGAAGGCATCAGCCCGCAGGAACTGGCTGACCGCAACTCGGCCGAATTCCAGAGCATGGCCGTTCTGCTGAATGCCTCTAACGACGATTTCATCCGCACGACGGAACCGCGTCACCATGAGGCCGTCAAGAACATCTGGAACCGCATGGGCGAGGCGGGTGATCTCTACAAGGACAGCTATTCCGGCTGGTACTCGGTGCGCGACGAGGCCTATTATCAGGAGGGCGAAACGGAAGTGCGTGCCGATGGCGTCCGCTACGGGCCGCAGGGCTCTCCGGTCGAGTGGGTGGAAGAAGCCAGCTACTTTTTCAAGCTCTCCGCCTATCAGGACAGGCTGCTGCAATACTACGAGGAAAACCCGGACTTCATCGGTCCGGCCGAGCGCCGCAACGAAGTGATTTCCTTCGTGAAATCCGGCCTGCGTGACCTGTCGATGTCGCGTACCACATTCGACTGGGGCATTCCGGTTCCCAACGATCCAAGCCATGTCATGTATGTCTGGGTCGATGCCCTGACCAATTACATCACCGCGACCGGTTACCTGACTGATCCGGAAGGCCCGCGTGCGAAATTCTGGCCGGCCGATATCCACATGATCGGCAAGGACATCATCCGCTTCCATGCGGTATACTGGCCAGCCTTCCTGATGTCGGCCGGCCTGCCGCTACCGAAGAAGGTGTTTGCCCACGGCTTCCTGCTCAACAAGGGCGAGAAGATGTCGAAGTCGCTCGGCAACGTCGTTGATCCCGTCAATCTGGTCGAGCATTTCGGTCTCGATCCGATCCGCTATTTCTTCCTGCGCGAAGTCTCTTTCGGCCAGGACGGCAGCTATAGCGAGGAGGGGATCGCCACCCGCATCAATTCCGATCTCGCCAATGGCATCGGCAATCTGGCAAGCCGCTCGCTGTCGATGATCGTCAAGAACTGCGACGGGCAGATCCCGGAATGTGGCGCGCTGAACGACGAAGACAAGGCGATGCTGGCGGCGGCCGATGCGCTGCATGCCTCGACCTGCGACGACATGAACGCACTGATGATCCACCGGGCGCTTGCCTCGATCATCGCCGTTGTATCCGAAGCCGACCGCTATTTCGCCAGCCAGGAACCCTGGGCGTTGAAGAAGACCGACCCGGCGCGCATGGCGACCGTTCTCTATGTCACGGCGGATGTCGTGCGCCAGATCGCCATCCTGCTGCAGCCTTTCATGCCGGAATCGTCTGCAAAACTGCTCGATCTCGTGGCTGTCCCAGCCGACAAGCGAGATTTTGCCTCTCTCGGTGAGGCCGGGCGCCTGATTGCCGGAACGGGGCTGGAAGCACCGAAACCGGTTTTCCCGCGTTACGTTCCGCCGGAAGCTTAAGGACAGCTCGCGATGCTGATCGATACCCATTGCCATCTGGATTTTCCGGATTTCGAGATCGAGCGTGACGCAATCATCGAGCGCGCGCGCGCGGCCGGCGTCGGCCAGATGATCACCATCTCGACGCGCGTGAAGAAATTCGACACGATCCTGGCCATTGCGGAAAACTACGCCAACGTCTTCTGCTCGGTCGGCACGCATCCGCACAATGCCGATGAGGAATTGGATATCGAGACGGACGATCTGGTGCGCCTGTCGGCGCACCCGAAGGTCGTCGCCATCGGCGAAGCCGGGCTCGATTATTTTTATGACAATGCGCCACGCGACGCCCAGGTGATCGGCCTGCGCCGCCACATTTCAGCGGCCCGGAAAACCCAGTTGCCGCTGGTCATCCACAGCCGCTCGGCCGATGACGACATGGCCGCAATCCTGACTGAGGAAACGGGGAAGGGGGCCTTCCCTTTCCTTCTCCACTGTTTCTCATCCGGCCCGGAACTGGCAAAGATCGGCATTGATCTCGGCGGCTATATCTCGTTTTCCGGCATCCTGACCTTTCCGAAATCGGAGGAACTGCGCGAGATCGCCAAGACGGTTCCACACGACCGGATGATCGTCGAAACAGATGCGCCGTATCTGGCGCCCAAACCGTTCCGCGGTAAGCGCAACGAGCCGGCCTATGTGGCGCATACCGCACAGGTTCTAGCCGAGACGATCGGCGTTTCGACGGACGAGATTGCGGCGATCACTACTGGAAACGCTTTTCGCGTGTTTTCTAAAATGCCGAGACTGTGAGATGGCGGTGAGGCGGGTCTTCACCATTCTCGGCTGCGGCTCGTCTCCGGGCGTGCCGCGCATCAATGGCGACTGGGGCGCCTGCGATCCCACCAATCCGAAAAACCGCCGCAGCCGCGCTGCCTTGCTGATCGAGCAGACCGGCGATGACGGAGGCACGACCACCGTCGTCATCGATACCGGGCCCGATTTTCGCGAGCAGATGATCGCCGCCAAGGTCAAGAATATCGACGCCGTGTTCTATTCACATCCGCATGCCGACCATATTCACGGCATCGACGATCTGCGCGGCTATGTTCAATACACCGGCAGACGCATGCCGATCTGGGCCGATGCGCTGACGATGGAGCGTATCCGCGAAGGGTTTCGCTACTGCCTGGAGACACCGGAGGGCAGCGGCTATCCGCCGATCGTCGAGGCAAGGATCATCGATCCGTCGCTATCGCCAGTCACGATCAGCGGCGCCGGAGGAACGATCGTGCTGCAGCCAGTGTTGCAGCACCATGGCAGCATCATGTCGATGGGCTTTCGTATCGGCGATTTTGCCTATTGCAGCGATGTCAGCGATTTCCCGGAAGAGACCATCGGCAAGCTGACCGGGCTGGACATGCTGGTGATCGACACGCTGCAATACAAGTTCCATCCGAGCCACCTGTCGCTGGAACAATCGCTCGGCTGGATCGCGCGCTTTTCGCCCAAGCGCGCCGTGCTCACCCACATGCACACACCGCTCGACTACGAGACGGTGATGCGCGAGACGCCGGACCATATCGAGCCGGCCTACGACGGGATGCGGATCGAGTTCGACGTAACCGATGAGCCCAGTTGAAACCGTTCAGCTGAAATATGGCTGCAGATTTGCCCGTATGCGGTCGAGAACGGTGGCGCCGGAAAGATCGGCGACGAAACGCTTGCCGGTGATCGTCTCAAAGGCCTCGATATAGACTTTTGATGTCTGCTCGACGAGATCGGCCGGAATTTCCGGAATCGGGTCCTTGTAGGGATCGCAGCGTTCAGTCACCCAGGCGCGAACGAAATCCTTGTCGAAGCTCTTCGGCCGCGTACCCGAGGCAAAGCTCTGTGCATAGCTCTCGGTGATCCAGTAGCGGCTGCTGTCCGGCGTATGAATCTCGTCGGCAAGCACGATGCGGCCGTCCTTGTCGGTGCCGAACTCATACTTCGTATCAACGAGAATGAGGCCGCGTTCGGCAGCACGTTCCTGGCCGCGGATAAACAGCGCCAGCGCATAGCGCGAGACGGTTTCCCATTGTTCGGCCGTCAATAGCTTTTGAGAGAGGATTTCATCGGCCGAGAGCGGCTCGTCATGGCCACCGTCAAAAGCCTTGCTGGTCGGCGTAATGATCGCCTGCGGTAGTTTCTCGTTGTCCTTCAGGCCGTCCAGCAAGCGGATGCCATACATATCGCGTTCGCCATTGCGGTATTTGGTCAGGATCGACGTGCTGGTGGTGCCGGCGAGATAACCGCGCACGACAATCTCGACCGGCAGGATATCGAGCCGCGTGCCGATGACGACATTGGGGTCCGGATAGGACACGACATGGTTCGGACAGATATCGGCGGTTTCCTCGAACCAGTACCGGGCCGTCTGCGTCAGAACCTGCCCCTTGAACGGGATCGCGGTCAGAATGACATCGAACGCGCTCAGCCGGTCGGTGGCGATGATGATACGGTTGCCATCCGGCAGATCGTAATTGTCGCGCACCTTGCCATTGTAGCGTCCTGGCAATTCAGGAATGAAAGCATCTGAAAGAATGCGAAAATCGCTCATCGGGTCCGGTCTTTCGCTGACGGTGGGAGACCGGTATCGCTTAAGCCGTGGGACTGGGTGAGGTCAAGCCGCGGGATCGGAGGATTATGGGCGACGGGGTCGTTTCGCATATCATTTAGTTCCATAATCTATCTTATGTGATTCAAATTTGTAGCCGCAAAGTTAGAATGTCCTAATTCGGCAAAGTTAGAATGTCACACTCCCCGGGTCTGATTGACGTCTGGGAGATTGCAGATGGGATTGATTGCGATGAGCGAGCGTGATCTGC
>NZ_JAFCXE010000028.1:0-86795 GCF_049897905.1 Pararhizobium sp. PWRC1-1
CGAATTTGATCTGTTGATGCAAGCCGCGCGCCGGTTCGTCGCCTGCCGGCGGCGGCGGTTTGTCGGAAGAATCCAGCAGCCATCTGACCTCTTCCAAGGAACCGCTCCAACCCTGCATTACCTTTGGCCGATCCACCTCAGGGAATGTTTCGCGGTGGGCTCCATTGAAAGCCTTCCCTAGTTCTGGGCGACGGGACGCACAAGCGGCGTGACGCGGCGGACAGTCACCCGGCGGTTCTGTTGTTCGGCTTCCTCTGTGCGGACCTTGAGGAAGCGCTCGCCATAACCTTGCGTCACCAGGTTTTCAGCCGGGATGTCGTAGACTTCGGTCAGCAGAGAGGCGACGGATTCGGCACGTTCGTCCGAGAGTACAAGGTTCGGCTCGTTGCCACCGACCGCATCGGTATGACCTTCGATAAAAAAGGTTTCACCGGGATCTTTCTTGATCACCTGCAGCATAGCGTCGGCCACCTTGCGCAGGGTATTCGCCTGCGACATCGGCACTTCGGCGCTGCCGGTGGCAAAGGTGATCGTATCAAGATCGATACGGCGCACCTTGTCGCGGATACGGGCGGAGTTCCTCACCTCATCGATCGAGTAAGTGCGTTCCACTTGTTCCACCGGCGGTTCTGCAAGAAAGTCATAGTAGTCACGATCGGGCTCGCTCGACGTGTCGATGATGTAGTCGCGAACGGGCACGCGCAGGCGCATCGGAGGCAGGTCCAGGCCGACATCGTAAAGTGGTGGACGTGGATCGTTGTCGGTCTCGGCCGCATAGATCATCAAATATTCGCGCCCGTCCTGGTCGATGCGCGTGCGCTGAATGATGTCGCCGTAGCGATTATAGATCGTCACAACGCGAATACCGTTTGGCCTTTGGATGACCTCGCGGGAACGCCCGTGGGAGAGTTCTTCATAATAGGTTTCCCGGGCGTTGAGGCGCAGGCGCGGACGGTCGTCGCCCCGTACGATGATCTGGTCGCCAAAATCGAGAACCACCCTGTTGTCGCGGCTGTCGTCAATCCGCGGCCGACGGCCGTCGTTGCCGGTAAAGGCATCGATCAAATCTTTCGCGTTGAATTCCGGAACGCCATCGATACGGCGACCCTCTTCCTTGATGCGGGCCTCCAACTCCTCGCGGCTTGGACTACGGTCACTGAGGCTCGACTGAGCTTCCTCATCCGATTTCGGAACCTCGACATTCTCTTCCTCGGCGCGGGCACGCTCACGCTGCTTGCGGCGCGTTTCGCGGGCATTGCCGTCGGCGTTGTCGGCATCCTTGTCGCTGTCGAGAACGGCGGCACCTTTTTCGACAGGCAGCACGATCGTATCGTCGGAAGCAGCCGGATCGCGGGCAACTTTCTGCTTTTCTTCATTGCTGCGCCTATCAGCTACGTCCGGGATCACCTCGGGGCGAGTTTCAGTCGCATCGGCGTCAATTGCCGGGCGCAGATCGCCTTCAGTCACCGGCTGCTGTCCATCTTCTTGTTTCGCCCGGGCTTTCTGCTCGGCGCGAATACGGCGGTTTTCTTCGGCAGCCTTGTGAGCAGCCTCATCCTCACTGGAAGGCTGAGCATCCTCCTGTTGCTGGCCTTCTGCATCCTCGCGCTTGGGACGTGCTGTCGCCCGTTCCTTTGCAGTCTTTGCCGCTTCGCGATCGGCGGCAGGCTGGCTTTCCTCCTGCTGTTGCGGGTCGGCCTTTTGAGAGTTCCTGCGCTCAGCACGCGCCCTGGCCTTCTCATCAGCTGCCGTGCCTACGTCATTCTCGCCGGAGGGCTGGATTTCTTCCTGCTGTTGCCGTTCCGCCCGCTGGCGCTTGTTCCGCTCGGCACGGCTCGGTTGTTCTTCTTCAGGCGGCTGTGTTTCCTGCTGCTGCTGCTGGCGCTTTCTAGGCTCAGCGCGGCTCGGCTGACCGTCCTCGGCAGCCGGCTCCTCTTGGGACTGTTCGGCACCTTGCTTGCGCATCTTGCGCAACAGTTCCTCCGGTGCCTGTTCGCCGCCGTCCTTTGAGATGCCACCTTCCTGCGCGATTTCAAACGGCTTCATCAGGCTGTCTGCGAGAGCAGGCTCGGCCGCGACAGCCATCGTCAGCAGCGGAAATGCGACGGTCGCAAAAAGTCTGGATCGAATTGTCATTATATTTCCTTCTTCGGGGTTTGGTTAAGCCGCAGGCCTTCAGCCCTCTTGGTTCGTGATCCTTGATATCCTGTGTTTACAGGCTCGCCCGCGATTGGCTTCCAACGCTCGCGATCAACCTTTTGGTGACGGGAAACACCCAGAAGGTGTGTCGATAAACCGCGCACCGACTTCGAGGCTAAATGTTGGAGAAGACCAGCACCGAATAACACGTCAGCAGCACCGGGCCCGGAATCTCTTTGTTACGCATTCCACGTCCGGACTTCATTCCCCGGCCGTTCCTCGTCTTTTGCAGATTGATGCTGTTCAATATGGGGAATTGCACAGGCGTCTTGGCCCGTTGTAGCGCTGATAAGTGTTGTCGTAAGCCCGGTAGCTGCGGTAACGATTGGCGCACCATTCCACATGACTGCCTCCGTACCGCACCGGCCGATCTGCAACCGCTCCACCTATAATGGCGCCGGCGGCAAATGCACCCAGCGGGAACCATGCGCCGTTATATTGACGATATCCGCGGCGACGTTCGTAGTATCCACGGTGGCCGTTGTAGTAAGCCTCATTCCCACGCCGGTAAAATCCTTCGCGTCTGCGCCAGTCATCGCCATCGCGTCGGCGCCAGTCACCCTCGCGTCGGCGATATTGTACAACTTCGCCATCTTGCCCGAGTTGAGCGATTTGAGCGTGCCGAGGTCCCGTAAAAGCTCCTGCGGGAGCGAATGAGGTCGCGAACATTGCGACCGAAAGCGCGAGGGGCGCGATATTCAAACCTAATATTTGCATCGTTTTAGCCCTTCAATATGCCGTTTACTTCACCGCCACTTGAACGACCCACCTCCGCCTATGTTCCGTAAATCCAGCGTCCGGGACCTTTGCGCTTCCGACACAAGACCTTAGTCCGGTGTGGCATCGACCGATGCCCGCTACCTGGTAATCGCCGGGCTCGACCCGAGCCGAAACGAATCCCGCGTTAGACACGAAAAAAGATCATTGCAAACTGCATGCCTTCCCTCACCCGCATTAGGCACTAGATTGGTGCGGAGACATGAAAGCGATATGAATGCCGGGCACCGAGGACGATTCAAAGCCAAAACGTGGTCGTGGAGCGCCTGTATCCAGGAAGGCGGATACTCCGCAAACAGGTCCTGATGAACCCCAAAAGTCGCAGCCCGTAAAGGTTGAGGAATCTGCACAACCAACCGATGCAGGCATTTTCTTTCCACCGCGAAAGAGGATCTTGGGCCACCCTTTGGACGAAGCCGGCCAGCAATTCAGCAACTCGCATCGGCACAAAGCACCATCTCCTGGCGGCAAAGTTCGCTTCGATGCGGGCGATTGAGATAATAGGCCATCATCGTTTGCTGGTTCTTGCGGAACTGAACACGCTGTGACAAAAGCGTGGGCGACAGTCTGTGGAAGGGCACAGCGTACTCTGACTCTTTGCAACCATCAGAACGCCCACGATAGTTTGAGCCGAATTGAGGACTCGTTCCAATCCGCTCGACTGGCAACCAGACGCTCACTCCCAATCCCGATGCCATCTACCTGATGACATTCGTCAACACCAAAGACGCCGGCCCTGTTGTAATAGAACGCGCGATCCGAAGCTCGGTTTCTCGCTTTGATGCTTGTCCTTCTCGCTGCCGCCGCCTGGGTATTCTTCGGGGTTCTCGAGGATGTGATCAGCGGAGATCCGCTGGTTCTTGCCGACAGCGCCATCTTCAATGCATTGCAGGAGGTTCGCACGCCAGCTGGCGATGCGGTCATGATCGGTATTACCGAGCTTGGCGACACCAGAGTCGTAGTAACCGTCACGGCGATCGTGTTCTTCTTCCTTGTTTGGAGGCGCGCATGGCGCACGGCCATTTTCTGGTGGTTGCCGTCGCAGGGGCGTCGGCTCTCAACACCATAATCAAGCTGACACTTCACAGAGCCAGACCCGATGAGCTGCTCTATTCCGGCTGGAGCGCCTTTTCCTTTCCAAGCGGTCACAGTACCGCGAACATGGTCCTTTATGGTTTCCTCGCATTTCTGATCGCACGCGACATTCGTCCCGCGCCGCAGGTGTTGGTCGGCCTGTTTGCCGCTATGCTGATTTTCCTGATCGCATTCTCGCGTCTCTACCTCGGCGCGCATTGGTTTTCCGACGTAGTTGGCGGGGGGCATTCGGGTCCGCATGGCTGATCCTGCTCGGCCTCTTCTATTTGCGTCGGCCGGCCATGCGAATAGGATCCACAGCTTTGCTTGTCGCGGCGTCCGTGGGACTTTTTCTTGCCGGGGGAGGAAACATCTATCGAAGCCATGCAATCGATGTGGAGCGGTATGCCACCAAGAGCACGATACATACCGTGACTGTTGCCGATTGGTGGGGGAAAGGGTGGCAGACGCTTCCGGTGCGGCGGATCGATCTGACCGGTGAAGTCGAGGAACCGCTGGTATTCCAATGGGCAGGCAGCCTGCAGGATTTGCAGGATAGTCTGCAGCAGGGCGGTTGGAGGCCATCCACTGCCTGGACGTTCGAAGCTGCCCTCACGTGGCTCACTGGAGGCGCTGACGCCGGCGCTCTCCCAGTGGTGCCTCAGTTTGCGGGCGGCCATCTTCCGGATACAATATTCGTCCGACCGTTCGGCCCGCCCGCGTCTCCCGGTTTGCGCTTCTCTTCGACTATGGGCAACAATGAGGCTCACGGACAAAGACCAGACGCCACTCACTCTGGCTGGGTTCAGCTGTAGAGGAGCGGGTCCACCGGCCCCTCTCTCTGAGCACCCTGGTGTCGACACAGTCAGATTTCAACTCACCACGGGAGGCGCTTGCACAATCACTCGGTGTGGGAGATCTTTCATCGTGGGGTGAACAGCAAGCCGATGAAGACGCGACGGGCGCGTCCTGCTTGCTCGCTCAGAGAGGGGTCCCTTTGGGACGTCCCGCCGTAGGTGAAGGGTGGCGTTTGCATCTTAAGCAACCACATCGAGTGTGCCTTGATCGCGCATAGCCATTCCTAATACATTAGATGACCCTTGTACCAGCCGGGTGCGTGGCGGGAGAAAATAGCGACCCTACTCGACCCCTTCAAGCCAGGTGACACCAGGGCCGTGACCACCGCGGCCCTGGTGCCGAACCTAGGGTTTGTAGCGGGACGCGCGTTCCAAGACATTCAGTATTTTTAGACAAGCCTTCCCCTTGCAACGATATGGTGAGCACCACAATCTCACAATTATAAGATACGCGCAAAATCTGCGGGAACATCCTTCTTTTCCGCCAGTTGATAGCACGTGGATCCGCCGCAATCCCGTGGCTGGTCCGGAGGAGACAGACATGCTCAAATTTACGTTAACCGCCGCCCTGCTTTGCACCGTTTTATCCGGCGCTGCGATCGCTCAGGATGCGACGACGAAGTGCGATGAGGCCTCCATGACAAAGCTGGAGACCGACACCAATGCCATGACCGATGCGGCCAAGAAGGAAATGGCCATGAAGGAAATGGCTATGGCCAAGGAAGCGATGGCTGCCAAAGACATGAAAAAGTGCACGACGCACATGAACAACGCCATGCTAGGCAAGTCTTCGTTGTGATGCGATGGATGCAGGCGGTCGTCGCCTGAATCTCTCCGCAATCGCGGACATGCGTCAGCGCGCGGGGATGTTCCAAAGAGGGTATTCGGCGGGGTGCGTACCGGATGGGTTGCTCGACGTGCCTTACGCGCACCGAATGGGAGCCAGCGCCACGGGGCGCTGGCTTCAGCCCCATAGGGCAATCAGTCCTGTCAAAGACGGGTAAAATCCCAAATAGGGAGCTACTTTATTTCCGCTGTTGCGTGGTCGCTTCCTTTGGCCGCTGCAGCCCTTTGACCCACAGTCGGACCGCGGTCGTTGGGGAAGCGTTTGCGAGCCACGTAACCATGGGCGAGTTCAGCCGCCAATGGTTGGACGTGAGTATGTCGAACATGAGAGCTTACGACTTATCCCGTGGGCCGGGGATGGCAACGGGCCTTGAAAACGATACAGACCGGCCATAGTTAAAAACTGAAAAAGATTGTAGTAAAAGCCGTCGTGCGGGCCATCCCGTCGATTGTTGATTGCCAGCTTTGAATGGCCTCAGCAGCCTGGAAAAGCGGGCCACCTACAACGAATTTTGAGTAGGAACCTTGCGGTGCCCAAAGGTGATGAAGATAAATGGAACTTCTGTGCCGACGGTGAACTCTCAGCGGGCGCGCTTTTAGAATGGGGAGTTGCCGCTCCCACGATCCATCACATCGTCTTGCGCATTGGCTATGCAAATTCAGAAGAAGAGCGGAAGATTTATCAGGAGGCCGAGCGGGCTCCCCATCAAATTCAAGTCTCTTTGACCCCCACCGCAGCAAAAGAACTGGGCGCTCAACTCATCATCTATGCCGAAAGGTCGAAGTGAACTCCGCACTTCCCGTAATGCACATCATCCGCACATTGATCGTTCTCGCTTTCCTTCGCCTTGTGCTGCGGCCCTTTTGCAGACCCATCGGACCGCGGTTCGTTTCCAGGTAGGCTTATCGACGAACGGGAATGCGCAGGGACCGATACTCGCTGCTGTCATGACAGGCTCCTATTTTGCATTTACAACGTCATCCTTCGGAAGCTGTTCCCTCTAGGGGTCCGGTTTCTGTGAGGCGAACGCAGGACGATGGTAGGGCTAAAGTCCTATATCACCACAGTAAACGTCGGTCGCAAGCCACCCGGGGAACAAAGCCGACGATAGACACTAGTTTGCATGAAGCTCGCTGGCTTTGATACCGATCGTGGGACTGATCTTTGCAATGCTAGCAACTGGCCTGCTGGCAGGTTGAACCGCGCTCGCTAGACGGGACGCCGATGACATGTGGAAGAGCAACTGCGCCGACAAGGTCGGGGAAACATATGTCCCTCCGGCAGCGACCGATCGGACTATGTCCGCCAGCACCCGCGATCCGACGCCCTTCAGAACATAGGCCTTTGCCCCTTTGTCCAAGGCGCTCATGACGTCGTCACTTGTTTCGCTGTTGAGCGGCACCCAAGCAATGGCGGTTTCATAGGATAAGATCATGGGTTTCCTGGCCGCCCAACGAGTCGGGAACGGGCCGCCTCGTTTTCAGGCAACATTTGACCGCGCGGAGGATCAGCTAGCCAGTGTCGTGATTGCGCGACAGGGACGCCAACAGATCGGCCAACTGATCGGCGTGGAGGTCTTCGAGCTTCTGTCCAAAATGCTTCTGAAGCGATACTCTGTAAACGGACCACATCCGGGCCTGCATGTTGCGGCCGGAGTCCGTAACGACGACCCATCGGCCGCGTCCGTCATTGGCAAACGCCTCGCGCCGTATTAGCCCGTCGTTCTCCATGCGATCGAGAAGGCGCGAAAGATTGTGTTGGGCCAGCAGCGTGCGGTCTTCGATTTCGTATGGGCGCAGCTTCCCGTCCTGGGCGCGCGTCAGTTCCAGCAGCACGTCATACCAGCCAAGCGGTGGCAGACCCGCGGCTTTCAAATCCTGTTCGATGGCGGACAGGACAAGGCGCTGAGCGCGCATCAGGCGCACCCAGGCACGGACAACGGATGAGGAGGGCTTGATATCCGGGACGGCGGAGGAGCTAGACATACATGCAATTACATACAGATTGACTGATTGCGCAAGAAGATATAAATGCATGTGCATCTATATGCTCACCGGAGACCACCATGTCCCAAGAACGCCTGACCGATTATGCCGTGACGCTGCTGCGCGTCAGCCTCGGGGTGATGTATTTCGCCCATTCCGTCATCCTAAAACTCTTCACCTTCGGCCTTGCCGGCACGGCGGGCTATTTCGGGTCCATCGGCCTCCCGGAGTGGCTGGCATATGTGACCTTCACCGCCGAAGCCGTGGGCGGGGCAATGCTGGTTCTCGGCATCTATGCCCGCTGGGTGGCCGTGGTGCTGATCCCCGCACTTCTCGGCGCAATTATCTGGGCGCATGGCGGAAACGGGTGGGTGTTCAACGCGCCGGGCGGGGGTTGGGAATATCCCCTCTACCTGATCGTGCTTTCCGTGGCGCAGTTCCTGCTCGGCGATGGTCGCTATGTGGTTCGTCCTTCCAAGCCCCTTCTCTGAGCCGAACAAAGGAGATATCATCATGTCCGATGCAAAGCTGGTGCTCATTAGCCATCATCTCTGCCCATATGTGCAACGCGCGGCCATCGTACTGGCTGAAAAGGGCGTACCCTTCGAGCGCCGCTATATCGATCTGGCGGCCAAGCCTGACTGGTTTCTCGCGATTTCTCCGCTCGGCAAGGTGCCGCTCCTGATCGTCCGCCAAGACAACAGGACGGAGGCCGTTTTGTTCGAGAGCGCGGCGATTTGCGAATATCTCGAAGAGACGCAGGCCGGCGTTCCCCTCCATCCCGCTGATCCGCTGACCCGCGCGCGGCATCGCGGCTGGATCGAGTTTGGCTCGTCCATTCTGTCAGACCTTTGGGGCTTCGAGACGGCAAAGGTTGCCGAGACCTATGGGACCAAGCGCAAGGCGCTCATAGGCAAATTCGTCCGAGTCGAGGCTGAGTTGAGCGAAGGGCCGTTCTTCGCCGGCGATGCGTTCAGCCTTGTCGATTCGGTCTTCGCGCCGATCTTCCGCTACTTCGACGTGTTTGACACCGTCACAGCGACCGGCATATTGGGCGCGCTACCGCGTGTCGCGGGTTGGCGAAACGCGCTGGCCGCGCGCCAGAGTGTTTGCGAGGCGGTTAGCGACGATTATACCGACCGCCTTATGGAATTTCTAAAGAGCCATGACGCATGGCTGCTGAAAGCAGCAGCCTGAGAGTTCGCAAAATCCCGCGAGCCGTCGCCTGTCGGCCAGCTGAAGGAATGCTGCACCACTTCCGGTTTTCCGGCTTGACCCGCCAGAGCTCACGCTGCCGTGGGCCTAGGCGGTCTGGTCGGACAAAGTTGCGTTGCGGGGTGAGCCAGAAGAATAATGGCTATGGTGTTAGTCTTCGCGGCTCCGGTTCGGGAGCATGAACGGACGTTAAAGCACGCCGGCTCGTACTTGAGCTTCTTGGTCAGTTGGCCTTTTGAGAGACTCTCTGATTGGGGTCGTTGAAGTCAAGCTGCTCCAGACATAAAACCGCCCCGCGAGGCCACTCGCTTCTCTTCGCGGTCGGCGCACGGCCGCCGCATGATGGGATCAGGAGGACGAGGCGTTTCAATCTGTTTCAGACCTTGCAGCTTTCAACATCAAGTTCGTGTCTTTCAACGAGATCACCTTTTCCTCATGATCCACCAACACCTCGTCAATACGGAGAGAGTTCGCTTCGTGAAGAGTTGGACGAGAAGGGAAATTGCAGCCCGAACGGTTTGAAAAACTGAACGAAAATGGAGATCGAAAGAAAAAAGCCGACAAAAGGCTGAAAACGCCAGTCGGCGACCTGCGTTACTCGGCGGAAACCTGCAAGATGGCGAACTTTTGATATTGACCGTCGGGTAATCAGGCCGTGGTCCAACATCCTGACGATATGTTGCTTCCAACAATGGAGCGAAACAATGAGTACCGAAAGCTGGGGTGTGGACGCGCACGCGCACTTCTACACGTCTGATGATTTGGCGGCCGTGGATGAAACGCTTCCGTATGCGCTTCCCGCTCCTCACTCACTGTCCGAATACCTTCAGCGCCTCGCCGATTGCGGCGCGGTCCCGAAAGTTCTCAACAATGTTCATCTAAGCATACTTCCGGATTCCGAGAACGTATTTGCATCGTTCGCTGAAATGGTGCTGCTCCGGAAAACTGCACCTGAGAAGTTCGGTGACATTCAGTTGATTGGAACGATCAAGGCCGATCCGGACTACGCTACTGTTGAGCGCCTTGCGCATCCCCAGGTAATCGGCATCAGGATCGTTTTGCACGACACGCCACCACAACTTGTTGCTGATGACGCATACGGCGGCGACAAATGGAAGGCTCTTTTTGATCGACTCGCATCGCACCAGCATGTTCATATCTATGCCATGGAGGCGGAGACAACCCTCCGTGTTCTGCGGCAGATTCCCCAACATGTAAGGGTCGTAATTGATCATCTCGGAAGCTGTCACGCTGAGCGAGGTGCGAGCGAAGTCAGCTACCGCGAGCTGCTTGATGAGGCGAAGAGGCGGCGCAATGTTTGGTTCAAGGGGCCAGGGTATCGGACGTCCATCACGGTCGCAGAAGCCCTCCCGTTCGTGGTGGCGATTGTCGATGTGGTGGGCCCGGATCGAATCCTTCTATCCGCCAGCGATGCCCCACACGTCGGGGCAGATCATGAAGGTCGCCTTTTCGCAAGCCACTTCGACGCTTTGTCAGCTCTGAAATTTTCAGAGGCTCTGGCACGTGCTGCCAGCGAGATCACCTCCGTACCGACAAATCAATTGCTGAATGCAGCAGCTGATCAGATTTTCCCTCGTCCAGAAGAAAGCGAAGCTATGACGGACATCATTATCGAAGACATCCAGTTCCCGGTCGCCTATGGCGATGCAACTATCAATCTCGTTGGCCGAGTGTTCCGGCCCGCATCCGCTGATGAAAACCTGCCCCCGGTAGTCTTCAATTCCGGTTTTACTGGGGGCGTTTCGATGTACGGTCAGCTCTTCGGTAGGGCGTTCGCCGAGCGCGGCTACCGCGTCATGACATATGACGTTGCTGGCTTCTTTACGAATAAAGACGTCCGCAACACTGCGAAGCAGGACGGTATCACGGTTACGAACGTCAGCCTCATCGACCAGACTGCCGAGGTGCTTGCAGCTGTCCGTTGGGCTAAAGAGCATTTCGGCGCAGCACCTGTGGTCGCGTCTTGGGCGATGGGCTCGGTTGCAAGCCTCGCCGCAATTACTGAACTCGCCAAGCAGGGCAAGGACCAGGTCGCATTCTGGGTGCCGATGAGCTACACGAGTATTCCGGCGCTTCAGGAACTCCGTGCGGACAGGGACTCTGCAGACGCGGCTATCAAGAAGCTGGCAGATGATGCTGTAATTCCGCCGTTTGATACGGGGACCGAAGCGACCAAGGTCGGCTACTATCCGCTCGACCGCGACACGCAGGAATACGTTGATCGGCAGCTTGGTGGTTACACCGAAATTGGCGGCGTCGACCGTTGGCCTGGTTGCACCCATGTGACGGCCAAGTCATATAAGGAATATGTCGCCTTCAACCCTGAAAAGGACCTGAACGGCGCGAAGGGGTTCCCTCCGGCTCTCATCATACACGGCGCGCAGAACACGCTGCATATGCCGGAAGAATCGATCCGCCTTCACAGCATCTATCCAGGCAATGCCGGTGATAAGGCGCTCATCGTTGAGCGCATGATGCACGGCCAGCAGAATCAGGTTGATAACCCGATCTTCCACCAGCTGATCAAGGAAATTGATCAGGCTATCCGTTCAGCTTGAACCTAGATGGTACCGCGCGGTTGCTCCGCATCTTGGCGACCGTGCGGGCCAATAAGATTGCCATGATCCCAAGCCTGCGTTCTCATCCTGATCCGCTGCCTCTCTACAGCCTGTTCTGCACCCAACTTCATATGAGGGGCTTCAATGGCGATGTGTCACCGACCGCTGCAGATCGGACGGTGCTCGCGACCGACAACTCCATTTACCAGGTTACGCCTCAAGCCGTTGCCTTTCCGAAGGACTGTGACGACCTGGTCCGTATTGCCAAGCTACTAACGGAACCGCGTTTCGCGGATGTTGTCATTGCTCCCAGAGGTGGCGGAACCGGCACGAACGGGCAATCGCTAAACTTTGGCTTGGTCGTGGATCTCTCGCGGCATATGAATCGTATACTTGAGATTGATCCGGTCCGGCGAATTGCCCGGGTGCAGGCTGGGGTGGTTAAGGATCAGCTAAATGCTGCGTTGAAGCCTTACGGCCTATTCTTCGCGCCGGAACTATCAACGTCCAATCGCGCCACCATTGGCGGCATGATATCCACTGACGCCTGCGGCCAGGGATCGTGTCTTTACGGGAAGACACGTGACCACGTCCTGGAACTGGAGACGGTTCTGTCCAACGGCACTGTCTGGCGTTCAGCTCCGTTGAACGACGAGTCCTTGCAAAAGATCATCGAAAGGGATGACCTGGTCGGTGCCATACATCGGTGCGTCGCCGATCTACATGAGCGCAATGCCGACGAGATCGAAGCGCGGTTTCCGAAACTGAACCGCAGCCTGACGGGCTACGACCTAGCCCACATTCGACGAGAGGATGGCACCTTCGATCTGAACTCGCTGCTTTGCGGGTCGGAGGGTACGCTCGGCTTCCTGGCCGAGGCAGTTCTCAACCTTATGCCGATTCCAACGCACGAAGCCATTGTAGCGCAACGATACGATAGCTTCGACGCAGCCTTGCGCGACGCCCAATCTCTTATGCGTCTGTCGCCTGCGTCGATCGAGACCGTGGACGCCAGAGTATTGGCTCTCGCCCAGGATGACCCGATTTGGGCGGATGTGGAGGCGTTCTTCCCCGAAGATGGCACTGGTCCCATAAAAGGGGTCAATTTGATCGAAGTCGTCGGTATGAGCCAAGCGGAGGTCGATAAAGCCTTAGCACCTTTGACCGCCGAGCTTGATAAAAAAGCAAACGGAGCAGGACGACGAGGCTATTCCGTTGCACGCGGTGCGGCGCAGGTTCATAAACTTTGGGACATGCGGAAGAAGGCAGTTGGACTTCTTGGCAACATGAAGGGCGACAGCCGGCCTATCGCCTTCGTTGAGGACACTGCCGTTCCTCCCGAAAACCTTGCCGACTATATCCTGGAGTTCCGGGCAGCCTTGGATCGTCGCGGACTGGTGTACGGCATGTTTGGACATGTCGACGCGGGTGTCCTGCATGTTCGTCCTGCAATCGACATGAAGATGGAGGGCGCGGAGCGCCTGATCCGCGAGATTACCGAGGAGGTAGTTGACCTTACTCTCCGTTTTGGTGGATTGCTTTGGGGGGAGCATGGGAAGGGTATGCGCTCAGAGTTCTCACCGAAGGTTTTCGGTAGCCTCTATCCACTCCTGCAAGCGGTAAAGATCGCCTTCGACCCCAGAAATCAATTCAATCCGGGCAAGATAGCCGCACCTGATGGAACGCCACTGTTGAGGATTGACGATCCCCCCACCAAGGGATCGTTTGATCGGAAACTCATTTCTGTGACCAGAGCAAACTTCGAAGACGCACTTCATTGCAACGGCAACGGTGCGTGTTTTTCCTGGAATCCCGACGAGGCAATGTGTCCCTCATGGAAGGGAACCCGGGAGCGGCGTCACTCCCCGAAGGGTCGCGCTCAGTTGATGCGGGAATGGCTTGGCCGGATGACCTCAGAAGGCATCAATCCAGTCGATGAGGCTAAGAGGATACGAAAGGCTCCGCCTTGGCGGAATTTCGGCCGTCGAGCCCTCGCCACTCTGCGTCGGGACCCGGATGATTTCTCACACCAGGTCCACGAGGCGATGTCTGGCTGCCTCGCGTGCAAATCCTGCTCGGGGCAATGTCCGATTAAGGTTGACGTCCCGACATTCAGGTCGAAATTCTTGGAGCTGTACTACGGTCGTTATCTGCGTCCCATTCGTCACCATGTTATGGCGAACCTTGAACGCCTAATCCCATTCATGGCTTCGTTGCCTCGGCTGATAAATCTGGTGGCGGATACCGGAGCGTTGAGGCTCATCGGCCTCGTACACACCCCGAAACTCCCTCGGGACCGGCTTGCCCGAGAATTACGGTCGCGCTGGGTCAAGGTTGCGACGCCCACAGCCCTGGCAGGTCTTACTGATGAGCAGCGCCGTCACAGTGTCGTTCTGGTATGCGACGCATTCACTGCGTATTATGAACCCCGCGTTCTCCTGGCCGTGATTGATTTTCTCGGGCTGCTGGGAATACGAGCTTGGCTCGCGCCGCCTCACCCAAACGGCAAGCCTTTGCATGTTCATGGTTTTCTGGGAAGGTTTGCTCGCGTCGCAGCAAAGAACGCGAGAGTTCTTAAAGCCTTGGAAGACACTGGGGTGGAGTTGGTGGGCATCGACCCATCGATGACGTTGACATATCGCTCGGAGTACAAGGCCGCGTTACCGGACCAACCGCTGCCTAATGTCATGCTGCTCCAGGAGTGGCTGCATGGAAGGTCAGAGCTTCTCCCTCGCGCGGCATTCAAAAGGACGTTCCGCTTCATCCCCCATTGTACGGAGCGGAGCACAGCCCAAGGGGCCGTTTTAGCATGGAAGACGGTTTTCGAAATGTGCGGATTGGGTTTGTCGATTGAGGCGACCGGCTGCTGTGGGATGGCAGGGACTTTCGGCCATGAGGCCGAACATAGGGAGCTTTCCGAACGAATATATTCTCAGAGCTGGGCGCGTCAGGTCGGTAAGCTCGAAGCCGCTCCGTTGCTGGTGGATGGATTCTCATGCAGGTCACAGGCCGCAAGCATCGACGGCGTGTCGTTAAGGCATCCAATTGAAGCTTTGCTGGCGGAACTGCGTGGCCCGTGGCCAATGTAGACGTGGGACAAGTTATTAATTCTCGTTTCCTTTTGAGGCGGTCGTCATATACGTTCTGCGAAACAGATCGACAATGAGAGAAGGCGTCCGGCGGGAATGATGCAGCAAGTTGGCGATGAAGCTCCAATTCGCGTTGGGTTGCTGCTCCTCCCGCAGTTTTCCATGATGGCGCTCGCGTCCGCAAGCGAGCCCCTCCGGGCCGCAAACCGGCTTTCGAACCGCAGTCTTTATGAATGGTCCCTACTATCCGAGGAAGGCGGGATCATTACGTCGAGCAGTGGTTTCGAAACGAGGACCCTCTCAATTGGCGATGCTCCGCGATTGGATCGACTGTTCGTCGTGGCTAGCCTGGACATCGAGAGCAAACGTCCAAAGCGGATACTGCAGTACCTGCAGAAGTTGGCGACCACCGGGATGCCGTTGGGTGCGCTAAGCACAGGCACGTTCATTCTGGCCCGTGCGGGGTTACTTTTGGGCAAGAGATGCACTCTCCACTGGGAGGCGATCCCCCAGTTTGCCGAGGAATTTCCGGACATCGAGGTCACGCGAGAGCTGTATGTCCGGGACGGCAATCGTTGGACCTGCGCTGGTGGAACAGCGGCAATTGATTTGATGCTCGCGCAGATTTCTGGTGACTCTGGCGCCAAACTTGCTGCCGATACGGCTGAGCAATTTCTCCATACTCGCATCCGTGGCCCAGAGGAGCACCAAAGGATGGCGGTGCAGTGGCGCTACGATATCCATGATGCACGGCTTGCGTCAGCCATTTCGATCATGGAGCAGAATGTAGAGTACATTGTTGCCATCGATGCCGTCGCGAAACAGAGCGGCCTCTCCACGAGGCAACTTGAGCGACTGTGGCATCAGCATTTCGAAATGACGCCTCAGCGCTTCTATTTGAACGTCCGATTAAACGAAGCACGCCGCCTCATCAAAGAAAGCAGCGATACCATCGCGTCGATCGCGTTGCGTTGCGGCTTCGTCTCCGCGTCCCATCTCGGGAGCGCCTACCGCCGATTTTTTGGTAATCCCCCCAGTGATGAGCGTCGAAAATCCGACAGGCCGTGAATTCAGAATTCCCTGAAAAGCAGGGTTCGTAACGCTTCCCCCGTAAGGAACGGGCAGAGCATGGCGATTATTTGATACTTCACGTCGGACATTCGGTTCATGCATCCGCTTATTTCGCCTACGATCCTCCCATCCTCTTTGTGGGAGGATGGGAGGAAATAATGGATACTATTCACTTTATCAGCGACAATCTGTCGCTGATATGGTTGCGAATGCTTGAGCACATCTGGCTGGTTGGAGTGTCAGTGGTGATCGCTATTTGCACCGGGGTCCCTATTGGCATCTTCATCACGCGTAGCCGCGCTATCGCAGACAAAGTTCTCTACGTTGCAGCGGCAGTGATGACCATTCCGTCGATTGCGCTATTCGGACTGTTGATCCCGATCCTTTCGAAGATCGGCCAAGGAATTGGGTTCCTTCCGGCAGTTATTGCCCTGATCCTATATGCCCAGCTCCCCATCATTCGGAATACCTACACGGCCATCATGAACGTCGATACGGCATTGCGTGAAGCTGCCGTTGGGATGGGTATGACATTCGTGCAGCGCCTCCGACATGTTGAATTGCCCATTGCACTGCCAGTGATCATCAACGGCGTCCGAAATGCTGTGGTGCTCAATATCGCTGTCGCGGCGATTGCAACCTATATCGGAGCTGGAGGACTTGGCACCTTCATATCGCGCGGCATCTCCCAAACTGATCCTCGCCAACTGCTGACGGGCGCTATCGCCGTAAGCATCCTCGCCATTCTTGCGGACTTCTGTCTGCTCGCGCTCAGGCGGTCCCTGACATCTCCAGGCCTTCGGATACACTGATGATTAAACTTGATCGCCTCACTAAAGCCTTTGGTTCTGTAACTGCCGTCGATGGCGTCACCATGGAAGTGCCGTCCGGCGCAGTTTGTGTTCTGCTCGGTCCGTCGGGCTGCGGCAAGACGACGACCATGAAAATGATCAATCGTCTGATCATGCCGTCATCTGGGAAGATTTTCATCGACGGGCGAGACACGTCAACCTTGGACGCAGTGACCCTGCGTCGTTCCATCGGCTACGTCATCCAGCAGATCGGCCTCTTTCCTAACAAGACTGTCGAAGACAACATTTGCGTTGTTCCTGACCTCCTTGGTTGGGATCGCAAAAAATCCCGAAAGAGGGCTGCGGAGCTTCTTGAACTTGTGAACCTCGATCCTGCCGTCTTCTTGCGTCGCTATCCAAAGGAGCTTTCGGGCGGTCAGCAGCAACGCGTCGGCGTCGTACGCGCCCTGGCTGCCGACCCGCCGGTGTTGCTGATGGATGAACCGTTCGGGGCCATCGACCCGATCAACCGTGAGGTCATCCAGGACGAGTTTATGAAGCTCCAGGCTGAGTTAAAGAAGACCGTCGTGTTCGTGAGCCACGATATTGATGAAGCGGTAAAGATGGCAAGCCACATCGCGATTTTCCGCGACGGTAAGCTTGTTCAATTCGATCAACCGGATACCATCTTGGCAAACCCAATCGACAACTTCGTTGCCGACTTTGTAGGTAGCGACCGGACGCTGAAGCGTCTTCGCCTGGTGAAAGTTGCCAATGCTATGCAAGCCGCGCCAGTAAGCGTCGTCTCAGACGACACCTTGGAAACGGCGATAGCGAAGATGGAGGCGAACGACCATACGTCTATCGTAATGGTTGGGCCTCGCGGCCGAGCACGCGGCTTCCTGCAACTGAGTGAAGTACGCGGCAAAAGAGGCTCAGTCGGCGATCATGTCGAAGCGCTGCCCGGACTCATCAATATCAATGATGACCTGAGAAACGCGGTATCAGCGATGTTTTCTCACGGCGTCACCTGGCTCGCATGCGTAGATAGTGACGGCTTCTACAAAGGGTACGTCACTCAGCGCGGGATCAGTCAGCTTCTCGGCGCAGGTTACCGCGAATGACGACACATCCAGGCTCTCCCGCCGCGTCCTACGTAGGCATACTCTCCAGTGGCGCGCTATTCGCGCTCGGCGTTTGGGCGTCTTCTTCAGGGCTTCTGGAAACGATCCTGAGCTACCGTTCAGACATTGTCTATCTCGCCGGTCAGCACCTCATGTTGGTGGTGTATTCGAGCCTGATAGCGGTCGCTATCGGCTTGCCTCTTGGAATTGCCCTTACGCGGAAACCGCTGGCGTACTATGCCGACGCCATCACCCAAGTCATAAACCTGGGCACGACAATCCCAACGCTTGCTGTGCTCGCTCTCGCAATGTCATTTCTTGGGATTGGTGCCCCGTCTGCCGTGTTTGGACTGACCGTTCTCACGCTTCTGCCTATCGTGTTGAACACCATTGCAGGTCTAAACATGGTCCCTCGTCATTTGATTGAGGCGGCCACCGGCATGGGTATGACCAATATCCAGATTCTCCTCCGGGTCGAACTGCCAAACGCACTGTTCGTAATCCTCGCAGGTCTCAGAACCGCCATTGCGATCAACGTCGGAACAGCACCGCTGGCATTCCTGGTTGGTGGAGGAGGGCTCGGTGAACTCATTTTCACGGGTATCGACCTGATGGATTCATCGATGCTTCTGGCCGGGGCAATCCCCACGGCAATCCTCGCCATCATCGCAGATTTCGTAATCGGCCAATGCCAGTATTGGCTGATACCGAAAGGGGTCAACCCGCTTCGTTAAACCGGAAATCCAATAAACAGGGGAAGTAAAACATGCATAAACTTGGATTGAAATACCTCGTCGCAGGCCTAGCTTTCGCATTGACGGCGAGCATCGCAAGCGCGAAGGACATTGTTGTCGGCGGGAAGAACTTTACTGAGCAGCAGGTCATGGCTGAGATGACTAGCCAATTGCTTCGTTCGAAGGGCTTCACAGTCGACAAGCGCGATGGACTTGGTACCGCACCACTCCGTCAGGCTCATGAAGCCGGGCAGATCGACGTGTATTGGGAGTACACAGGCACTTCGCTCATCACCTTTAATAAGGTGACCGAGAAGCTCGATGCGGCCGCAACCTATGCCAAGGTCAAGGAACTCGACGCGGAGAAGGGTCTAGTCTGGCTGAACCCCTCGCGCGCGAACAACACCTACGGCATCGCGATGCGGAAGGATGATGCAGATGCCAGGGGTATTGCAACGCTTTCTGATCTTGCTGCTAAGATCAACGGCGGGGAAGCTCTCTCGTTTGGATGCAACGCGGAATTCTATGCTCGGGTCGACGGATTGAAACCGTTGGAACAGGCGTTCGGTTTTGAGTTCGGTCGCGAGAACACAAAACGCATGGACACCGGCCTTGTCTATCAAGCGCTGCGGGACTCGCAGATCGATACCGGCCTCGTCTTCGCGACCGACGGACGTATTCCGGCGTTCAACTTCGTCGTCTTGAAAGATGACAAAGGCTACTTCCCGAACTACGCTTTGACGCCGGTCATTCGTAAAGTAGCGCTGGATGGCTTCCCCGAACTTGCGGACATCCTAAATGGACTGTCGGAAAAGCTTGACGATGCGATCATGGCCAAGCTCAACGCCTCTGTAGACGTTGACAAGCGGTCCGTTGAGGAAGTCTCGAAGGAATTCCTCGCATCCCAAGGCCTTGCACAGTGATATAACAAGTGGCTCGCTCCGTCTGCAGAGAAGGGGCGAGCCTATGCAACAGGGCAAATGACCATGTCGACACTTTCCATTGCCGCAGCACAAATTCGATGCGTCGCAGGCGACATCAGCGCCAACCTCAAACTCCATGTTGATGCTATAGATCGGGCTCGGAACAGAGGCGCACGCTTGGTGGTGTTTCCGGAGCTTTCCCTGACAGACTACCTGTCATCACCGGATGTCCCACTCCTGGGCCGAACTATTGATGCGGGCGAAATCCAGGAGATCGCCTCTCGGTCGGATGGCATCGGTGTATCGTTCGGGTTCATTGAACTGGGCTCGGATGGGCATGCCTACAACACTCAGGCAATTTTCTCGCAAGGGCAGCTCATCCACAAACATCGCAAGATCAACATTCCGACCTATGGGCTCTTGCAGGAGGGGAAATTCTACAAGGCGGGAGAGGCTCTCTCGCTCGCGCCAATTCAAGATGACTGGAAGGCCGCGACACTGATCTGCGCCGACAGCTGGTCGCCAGCACTGCCTTGGCTGGTCGCGCTTCATGGCGCGAACCTACTCATCCAGCCGATTGGTTCAGCAAGAGGTGTCGTCGACGGCGAATACGACAATCCGAGTGGATGGGACATCAATCTCAAACATACTGCAATGACCTATAGCCTTCCGACCATCATGGTGAACCATTGTGGTCAGCGGGGTGGACTGGACTTCTGGGGAGGCTCTCGCATACTGGACCATAACGGTGTGATCCTGGCGTGCGCCGGGGAAAAGCCTGAGTTGCTTGTCGCCAGTATCGATATGGAGAAGATTAGTGCGGCCCGACACAACCTGCCGACGATCCGTGATTCAGCGCCCTCGCTCATACAGAGAGAGCTGGCGAGGTATCTTGCTTCCGTGGGATAAGTCTCAGTCATTTTAGCTAAGCGGATTTTGCGGTTGGAACGTCGGGACACACTTACGTTGAACCGTCAAATTCCGAATTACTCGTTCGGCCTTGTAGCCGCCAGCCGCAACACCAGTCACGGGTGATGACGTCTGCGAAGGCAGACGGCCGCGCGCCCACGGGACGTGACCGACCGACCCATGGACATCCGAATCCCGAGCGCCGTTCTGCACGTCAGGGCGGCGATAGGCACGTTCGCCACCTTGATTGTCCGGAAGTATGTCTCCCTAGTCCATGGCTTCAGCGGCAGGCGACGACAAGATATTGGCCCAAGTGACGACCGAGTTCTGCACCCCATATTTGGGAAATGTCGGTTACACTCTCATGGTAAAGATGACGCAAGTCCGTCTGTCGTTCGAAGAACTAGCGCGCTCGGATTTGCGAAATATATAAACCCATCGATAGCTGGACAGCATTGATCGGCGATTTCGTTTGATGCCACTCCGGCATGTGGCCATCAACCGCCATGCGGGCGAGACCATAAACGAGCGCTCGTGCACCGAGTACGAGATGGTCAAAATCCAAACCCTCGCGTAGCAGCCCGCTTTCCTGCGCCCGCCCGAGCAGATCAATCATCAACAGTCGGATTTCTTCATTGTCTCGGCGCAACGACTCCGAGCTGTTGAAATCGATGAGGGTACGCGAACTGATGATTTCGAAATGGGTGGTATTGGACAGTGCCCAGCGCAGATACCCGCGTCCAATTGCTTCGAAAGCTTCAAGAGGGTCCTGGCCGGTATGCTCCGCAAGTGCATCGCTGACGGCGCTCTTGAGGCGTGACATTGCCTGCTCGGCCACCGCAGTCATCAGCGCGGTCTTCGTTTTGAAGTGGCGGAACGGCGCAGCAGGAGAAACGCCCGCTCGTTTGGCCGCCTCTCGCACGGAAACGTGCTCAACGCCTCGCTCCGCGATGATGGCGACGGTTGCGGAAACCAACGCTTCAACCAGGTTTCCATGGTGATACGGCTTGGGTTCAGCGTTGGCATGCGAGTGATTTTGAATATCGGTCATTTCCCACCCATACCACAGGCGCGAAATGTAATCACCATTAACTTTGTAATTGACGCGAGGATCGATAAATGTAATCAATGGTTACTTAATAGAGAAAAATCGTCGTGCATCGCTACGGGCTTATCGCTCAAGCTGTTCTTGGTAACCTGCGATGGATGTCACCGAGGCATATCGTTGCCAGGATGGTGACGTGGACGCAGTAAGCTTTTTACCTCTGGTGTCGGACATTACCGACACGGTCGCTCGCGCTCAAACACTTGACGAATTGAGCGCGGACTTCATCGAGCTTTGCAAGGACTGCGGGCCTACACACTTCCTCACGATAGCGCATCCGACTTTCACCGGGGATTCGCTCCGCTCGCGAACTCTTCTAACGAACTGGCCGGACCCCTTGGTCGCGACATTCGACTTGCTCTGTGTGAGTGGCCATTCCTTCAGGCTGTCCACAGGAAGATTGTACCCCACTCAAGCGATTGGTCGCCCGCGCGTGGTTCCTCCCAAGCCGCCGCCATGGGTCGATTAAGCGATATGCTGCAAGACATTGACCTGCTCCACAGCCACGCGTTTTCTGTCCACGATGCGAACGGAAGGACCGCGACCGTAATTCTTAGCGGAAGAGTTCTCATCTCTGGGGTTACAGACGTTGGCTTCCTCCAACTCGTCTCAAACATCATGTTCAACCGACTGGCAGTCTTGCGCACCGGATCGACACCCGATGCGATCATTTCGGAACGCGAGTTGGAATGCCTTCGTTGGACAGGAGAGGGGGAAGACGAGTGGAGATATAGCTCAGTTGCTGGGTCTTTCCGAACATACAGTCAACCATCACCTTCTCAGCGCCGGTCGAAAGCTAGGCGCTTCGAACCGGACGCATTCGGTAATCCGCGCCGTTCGGCGGGGGATTCTATCAATCTGATGCGCGCCAGCTGGGGAACGGCGGCCTAGCTGCATCGCGTCGCGGGATGGTCGTCAAATGAACGTGATTGATGTGATCATCGTTTACTTTGTGTTGTCGCTATGTAATCAGTGACAACACACAAGGAGAGGGAATGGTTTGTGATCCTCGCAAACTTCTGTTCTCCGGATGGAGGACACCATGACCGTGCGTGACGCTGCTACTTTTAACCCCAAGCCTTCGATGGACCGTTTAGCCGAGGGTGGCTTGAGTGGAGTGAATAGAGCCTTTCCTGGCGTGTCGAACGCAACGCTTTACCGGATTGCCTCTGCGTCAGGAGTAGGCAGCGCGTTCGTTCTACTGGTGAACGCGGCCAAACGCAGCGGCCTGACAGCAACCAGCGACCTGACCCAAATTCTCGCACCACTCGCTGAAATCTTCGCGCTCGGCTTGGTGGTCGGTTTGTTCCTGGCCGTGGGGCGACGCGCTGGTCTGTTTGGCACGATTGCCTTCATACTCAATTTTGTCGCTCTGGCCAGTCTGGAGGGGGTCGAGGTTGTCATCAATCTGGTATTTTCGAAGCTCCCGCCAACAACTATCATCGAGCTACAATCAGGGCCGCTCGGGCTGGTTCTGGTGGCGAGTTCGCTGTTGTTTCTCTTCGGAACGGTCGCGTTTGTAATCTCGCTGGCAATCGGAACGATTGTTCCCCGCATCCCTCTCGCCCTCTACCTTGGGAGTGCAATGCCGATCGCATTTCGGGCGTTTGTGCCCGAGCTAGCCCTTGATCTTGGCTTGGCAGCATTAGCAGCTGCGCTGGTTTGGCTTTCCGTATGGCTTTGGTCCCACGCCGGTACATTCGCAACGTCCACTCCGCGAGGATAGACTGGGGAACACGCGAACACCGGGACTTTGCATATAGTGGTCGGCGTCGTGTTCAAATTTTAGACTTCGTGGCTGTTCGCCCGCTCGGACCCGCTTAGCCAATATGCGCAACTGGGCTGCCAAAACCCGCGAAAGCGGGTTTTTTGTTGCCTGATGTACTATGTGGGGCACAGATAAGCGCACGACTTGCAACGGACCGGTGATCGATTTTTCTCCGAAATCTCAGGAACCCGGGCTTTTGACTGCCCTACGGATAAACCGACCCGGTTGACCCGAGCGGCTGCTGCAGATGGTGGCGCACAGGATAGCCGATCCCCGTATCGTGCAGCCTGTCTAGCTGTAGCGGCGGGCGGGAATCCTTGAGAGTGGCGAGAGGTATGAGACTGATGTCAAGGGTACCCGCAAGGAGCCGGCATTAGTCCGCTCCTCGCCAACATCTTCCTGCACTACATCCTCGACCGGTGGGTTCATCAATGGCGTCGACGCTATGCATGCGGCCGAATCGTGATCGTGCGCTATGCCGACGACTTCGTCATGGGCTTCGAGAACAAGGATGATGTGCAGAAAATGCTTCGGGCCCTCAAGGAGCAACTAGGCAGTTTTGGCCTGGCGCTCCACGAAGGAAAGACGTGGCTGATCGAGTTTGGCTGGTTCGCGGCTTTGACTCGGCAACGGCGTGGCGAGCGAAGCCCGAGACCTTCGCCTTCCTTGGCTTGATTCACTATTGTGGAGTGACCCGTGATGGCAGGTTTATCGTGAAGCACAAGACGGAAGGAAACGTCTGACGCGAAAGCTGAAGGCGTTGCGCGAGGCGGCATGGAAGCACATGCACATGGCGTTGGCTACCCAGCACAAGTGGCTTGCCGATGTGCTGCGTGGACACTACGGCTATTACGGCAGGCCGCAGAACTATCCCGCGCTCAACGGGTTCTATCAGCAAACACGCCGCATATGGTTCCGCTGCCTGAGGCGGCGAAGTCAGAAAAGCCGGCGAATGAGTTGGTTGGAATTTGAAATCCTCACCGCGCGCTTCGCGCTGCCGGTCCCACGTATTACTCGAACTTGGGCGCAGGCCAGGAGATGACGCGGGCTACTCTCGGGAAGAGCCGGGTGCGGGAAATCCGCCCGCCCGGATCTGTGAGGGCGAAGCCGAATGGCATAGCTACTCGACCACGATCCCACACGACGTATTGACAGCGTGAGGATTACGCACAAATGGGTTGAGTCCATGCGCTCTACTTGTGTTACAAACTAGCATAGAAGCCTTTGAAACCGAGGCGCGGCTCATCTCTGAGCGGGTCGAACTTGGTCTTCAGCTTGGTGCACTTGCAATCAAGGTCTTTCTTAATTGTGTATCCGGCAAGGCTTCTAAAGCCAGACTCGTGCGTGGAAAAGCCGGTTGTAGAGCAGGAGGCTACCGAGAGGGCCATACCTGCAGCGAGAAGAATGCGTGTCATATCAAACCCTCCTTGGGGGTAGATCAGTATTGATTGATATCAATGAGCCATGCGGGAATCGCCGCGGCCTGAACGGCTCCGTGATCTTGATGCCCATGGTCGTTAGAGTTTCTCCACCTTTGACGAGCCAAATGGGCTTCGGCGATTCCCCGATCTCGTTGCAGGCCTGACTTGCGCCGATGGTCAGGAGGGTCGCGGCGATCTGATGCGACCACAGGGTCAAACTGCAAGCCAACACAACTAGGAATATTAGCCGCCGATCGTCAATTGATCAGCGGCCTTCCGTCTGGCCATCCAGACAGGATCCTTTCGCGCTCGACGCGTGATCGCGCTAGACGTTGTTTCGCGCTCTCCAGGACTGCCGGCGAGGCCTCTTCAGGCGTCCCGGAACAGAAGGGCGGCCAGGGTGCGTATTCCAACGAAAGTTGGATCGTCTCTGCCTCGGTCTGTCCCAGAAGCTCAGCGATCACAGCGAGCCCGAAGTCGATGCCTGAGGTTACGCCGCCTGCGGTTATCAGGTTGCCGTCCTTAACGACGCGGCCCTGCGTAGGTAAGGCGCCGAAGCGAGCAAGGAAGGCATGCGCGTTCCAATGTGTCGTAGCGCGCCTACCCTTGAGCAATCCGGCAGCACCGAGCACCAGCGCGCCGGTACAGACCGAGGTCACATAGCGTGCAGTCATCGCTTGCTCGCGGACGAATTCAAGCACGGTCTCATCTCGCAACAGCGCATTGACACCAATTCCGCCAGGTATACAGAGAACGTCAAGAGGAGGGCAGTCCGCAAAGGTCGTTGTGGGTGTCAAGGACAGGTGCGTCGAGGACAAGAAGGGCTTTCGATCTTTCCAGATAAGATGCACCTCCGTTTCTTTGGCGGAGGCAAAGACTTCGTAAGGGCCAGTGAGGTCCAGTTGTTGCACTTCGGGAAAAGCGAGGATGCCGAAACAAAGAGGCATGGGAAAATCTCCTGATTGACTTGCGTGATCCTAGCGGATTAATTTGTGGCGAGATCGCCAATAATCCCTCGGTTTATGCCAAATGCACCGCCGCGTTGAAATTCTAACATTCCCGGATGGCCAGCTGCTTGACGTCGCTGGGCCCTTGCAGGTGTTCGCAACCGCAAACGAGCTCGCTAAAGCTTCGGGAATGGCCCTGCCCTATGAGACGATTGTAGTTGCCGAGCACGCCCAAGTGAGGACAACGTCCGGACTCGTAATTGCCACTGCTCTCCTGTCGCAACCGAATGAGCCGCTGCACACGCTGGTTGTTGCAGGTGGTTGGGGCGTCAACGTAGCTTGTCAGAATAGCGGTTTGATCGAGTGGGTCCGTCAACGCTCCAACGCGGCGCAGCGCACTAGCTCCGTTTGCAGCGGCGCTTTTCTCCTTGCCTCGGCCGGATTGCTCGACGGTCGCCGCGCGGTCACCCATTGGCAGCGCTGCGCGGAATTCTCCCAACGCTTTCCTTCTGTACAACTCGATCCGGACCCGATCTTTATACGTGATGGGGATATCTGGACTTCCGCCGGTGTAACAGCGGGGATCGATCTCGCCTTAGCGCTGGTGGAAGCCGATCTTGGTCGCAGGATTGCTCTTGCCGTCGCCCGGCAACTTGTGGTTTTTCTCAAGCGTCCGGGTGGGCAAGCGCAATTCAGTACCGCACTCGCACTTCAGGAAGGCGAGGGGCGCTTTGATCGACTTCATGTGTGGATCATGGAAAACCTGCGCAGTCCCCTATCTCTCCCAGCCCTTGCAGAACAGGCGAACATGAGTGTGCGCAGCTTGTCGCGGCACTACAGGGAGGCAATCGGAAGAACGCCAGCTCGTGCGGTCGAAGATATCCGGATTGAGGCGGCCAGGCGCCTGCTTGAGGAAGGGGTATCTGTTAGTCGGGCTGCTACTCGCTGTGGCTTTGGGTCGGAAGAGACTATGCGACGCGCTTTCCTGCGCAGCATGGGCACAGCCCCTCTAGCCTACCGCGAACGCTTCTCAGTTTAGCCTACCCTTTAGCATCCCCTGCCAACGGCCCCTCAGGACCCGAATTGAGGTAAAGTACGACGGCCTAATACAACGCGGCAATGGAGAGCGATATGAGGCTAATGCAGAGGCCGCCGCGCACCGGCCACCGTTGCTTTCATAGGCCTTGCCGATTTTCGCGCTATTGCGGACGTTTATGGAGACACGGTTGCAATTGACGTGCTTGAGGTATTCGAGAGCGTGGTCCGCGAGGCCCTTGGCTGTAAGCTGCCGATCAAAGGGATTGGCGATGAGGCAATGATCGCCTTTTCCGAGCCGGGAATAGCGATCTAAGCACTTGGCACGCCGTTGCAGGCATGCCTGTTGGTTTCCACGCGGAACTGAGCCGGTTAAGCGCATAATTTCCATTGAGAATTGAGCCATGTGAACCTCCCCCAACGCGGTGAGCGACGGGGGCAACGGAGTGATCCACATGGGACTTTTCAACATTATTCGGCGAATGGCGCTGCGTGAGAAGCAGTCGATCCGCGAGATCAAGCCGGCGCACAGGGCTGTCGCGCAACACGATCGCGAAGTATTTGAACGCTGGTACAATCGAGCCGACGTTCACGATACCGGAACGACCGAGCAAGTTTGATCCCTATGGCGACAAACTGGCGGCCTGGCTAAAGACCGAGGCTGGAAGGTCGCGCAAGCAGCGGCGAACGTTGAAGCAGCTTCACGTGGACTTGGTGGCTCTCGGCTTTACCGGCTCCTATGGCCGGGTCGCGGCCTTCGCCCGTGATTGGCGGGCTGATCGGCGTGAGCAGCAGACGACGGGCCGCGGCGTATTCGTTCCGCAGTCTTTCCGCCCCGGTGATGCATTCCAGTTCGATTGGAGCGAAGACTATGCCGTCATTGGCAGCGAGCGCACGAAGCTACAGGTCGCTCACATCAAGCTGTCGCACAGGCGCGCCTGTTTGGTCAGGGCCTACCTGCCTGCAGACGCATGAGATGCTCTTCGATGCCCACTGGCACGGCTTCCGGGTCTTCGGCGGTGTGCCATCGCGGGGAATTTATGACAACATGAAGACGGCGGTCGATCGCGTCGGTCTGGGCAGGAGCGGCAGGTCAACATCCGCTCAGCACCAACGCCCTTCGCGAGCGACCAAAAAAGTTCCATAAATATGTTTATGCTTTAAAGGCCAATGTTACCAGTGCCTTAGGGTAATCTATCGCGAATTGAACGGTTGTCGGCGGTTTGCATTCCCTCAAGGCGGGCAACCATGAAGCGTGCAAAACCGGCCTGATCCGCTTATTTCTGTGACTTCGGCTTGCATGCCTACTTGAGGCTTCCGACGTCTGTTCTATATGCCCGTCCGAAGCTCAGGCGAAAAAAGATCGGAGAAAGATTGGTAATATGGCGTTGAATGATGAGGTGACAGACCAGGATGACCCACCGCGTATCTCCAGCGGTGTCGGGGGGCTAGACACTATACTGGATGGCGGCTTGGACGAAAACCGCCTCTACTTGTACGAGGGCCGGCCGGGCACCGGAAAAACCACGATCGCCTTGCAATTCTTGCTGGAAGGGGCACGCCAAGGGGAAAAAGTGATTTACATCACCCTCTCCGAAACGGAAAATGAACTCCGGCTTGTCGCACGCCGGCACGGCTGGTCGCTTGACGGCGTCTCAATTTTCGAACTTGTCCCGCCGGAAACCACGCTTGATCCAACTAACGAACTGACGGTCTTCCATCCGGCCGAAATGGAACTGAACGAGACTACCAGGCTCATCTTGGATCGCGTCTCCGAGCTTAACCCGAAGCGTGTTGTTATCGATAGCCTCTCGGAGTTGCGGCTACTTGCTCATAGCCCCTTGCGCTATCGCCGCCAGGTGCTTGCGCTGAAGCACTATTTCGCAAGCCGGCAATGCACCGTCATTCTGCTCGATGATCTTTCATCGCAACAAAACGACCTCCAGCTCCATTCAATAGCGCATGGTGTTGTGCTGTTAGAGCAGGTCGCGATCGACTTTGGCGCAGAACGCCGCCGCATGCGGGTCGTAAAGATGCGTGGCATCAAGTTTCGAGGCGGCTATCACGATCTGACCATCGAGAAAGGTGGGCTTCATATCTATCCACGCCTCATCGCCGCCGACCACCATCAGGAGTTTAACGAGGAATATACCGGCAGCGGCAACGCCGAACTTGATCAAATGCTGGGGGGCGGGTTCGAGAGGGGCACCAACGCGCTGTTCCTTGGAGCGGCGGGGGTCGGCAAATCGTCTCTTGCGCTGAGCTTCGCCTTAGCAGCGGCGGATCGCGGTGAACACGCTGTGGTCTATGCTTTTGATGAGGGACGCGGAACCCTACAGGCGCGTGCCAGAAATCTCGGTTTCGATCTCCAAACGCATTTGGACAGTGGCCTGATCCGTCTGCAGCAAATCGATCCCGCCGAACTATCACCGGGTGAATTTACGGCTAATGTTCAAAAGCGTGTTGAAGTCGATGGGGCACGCGTCATCGTCATCGATAGCCTGAACGGCTATATGAACGCCATGCCGGACGAACGTTTTCTCATCCTGCAGATGCATGAACTGCTGACCTATCTTGGTCAGCGCGGCGTACTGACCATCGTGGTACTTGCTCAACACGGGCTTGTTGGTCCTTTGGAGGCTCCGCTTGACCTGAGCTATCTGAGCGATTCCGTCATCATGCTGCGCTATTTCGAGGTGGACGGCGCGGTAAGACGGGCGATTTCCGTCGTGAAGAAGCGAAGTGGGCGGCACGAGCACAGTGTGCGCGAGTTCATGCTGTCGGAAAAGGGCATACAGCTTGGACCTCCGACGCGAGGATTTACCGGGGTATTGGCCGGATCGCCTCACTTCTTGGCAGCGACTGTGCCTAGCTCAAAGAATGGAACCGACGGTGCTAAGTGACGATCGACTGGGCCCAGTTATTGTCCTCGCGCCAATCGGCAGAGATGCGGCAGCTTCCGCCGGGTTGCTTCGTCAGAGCGGCATCGCAACGGAAATCTGCAGTGACCTTGCGAGCATGGTCAAAGCCCTTGAAACGGGCGCTGCAGCATCTTTTATCGCTGAGGAAGCTCTATTTGGGAAAGATGTAGAATCGGTGTTCAAGTGGGTATCCGCCCAGCCACCATGGTCGGATCATCCTTTAATTTTGCTGACGAGCCGGCAGGAGCAGACTGGCATCCAGGCATGGCGCCGGAAACTCATTCATTCCTTGCGAAACGTTTCCCTCCTGGAGCGGCCTGTTGAAGGTCTGACTCTCGTCAGCACGGTTCAGGCGGCGTTGCGAGCAAGGTCGCGTCAACTTGAACTCCGCGCTCTGCTGGTGGAGCGCGAGCAAGCCTCACTGGAGCTAGAACGACAGGTCGTTGCGCGCACCAGCGAGCTCGAAACCGCTAACGCCTTGTTGCGCGACCAGATGGAGGTTCGCGCGCTGGTCGAGGAGAAGCTTCGGCAGGCGCAGAAAATCGAAGCGATCGGTCAGCTGACCGGAGGCGTCGCCCATGATTTCAACAACCTGCTGATGGTGATTTCCGGCGGCCTGCAAATGTTGGACCGCCAAGTGGACCCGGCCAAGCGCAAACGACTGATGGATGGTATGCGTCAGGCCACCGAACGGGGTGCAGGCCTGACCCGTCAGCTGTTGGCGTTTTCCCGAAAGCAAGAGCTCAAACCTCAGACCGTTGATTTGCAACGACAGATCGGAGGGATGCGCGAACTTCTCGACCGCAGCCTTCGGGGCGATGTCGAAGTCACCTTTCAGTTCGCGCCCGACCTCTGGCCGGTCGAGGTCGACGCAAGCGAGCTTGAGCTGGTGGTGCTCAATCTCGCGGTAAACGCCCGTGACGCGATGCCCAAGGCGGGCATAATCGTCATCCGAGCTAAGAACGAGCCGAAGAAAGATGAAGCCGGGAAAGACTTTGTCAGCCTTTCCGTTTGCGACAATGGTTCCGGAATGTCACCCGAAGTTCAGGCGCGCGTATTCGAGCCATTCTTCACAACGAAGGACATCGGAAAAGGATCGGGTCTGGGTCTTGCCCAAGTGCACGGGTTTATCCAGCAATCTGGCGGCGTAATTGAAATCAGCAGTCAAGAAGGACAAGGAACGACGATCACTCTTATGATGCCCCGTTCACTTAAGGTGCCAGCTCCGGATCAGCATCATCTGGTTGATCTCCACGTCGAGCGGCGACGGCCAGCCTCGGCAGGGTGCGTTCTTCTCGTCGAGGATGATGAGGAAGTCGCGGCTCTTGTCAGCGAAATGCTGAATGAGCTGGGGTTTCAGGTCACGCGCGCGGCGACGGCGGCCGCTGCCCTTGGCGCTCTGGCCAACGGCCGAACGGTCGACGTGGTGTTCTCCGATATTATGATGCCGGGGGGAATGAATGGCGTGGAATTGGCAAAAGAAATACGCGCTCGCCGCGTTGACCTGCCAATCCTTTTGACAAGTGGTTACTCCGCGGCAGCCAGGCAGGAAGCTGATGCCCAGGGCATCAAGATACTTCCAAAGCCATATCAACTGTCGGACCTCGACGCAGCTCTTCAGGAAACATTGTCAAAAGCCTGATTGGCCCGGTGCGCGGCTGTCGATCACGATGGAGACGGCCTTTTGTATTGACGCAGTCGAAGAGGCGCTTGCCCGATATGGAAAGCCTGACATCTTCAATACCGACAGTCATATGATGAGATCGGGGCCGGCCTTGCCGGTGAAGTTCGCCATAAGCACGGGCTGCTGAACGCGAAGGGCTTCTCCTTCGGCCACATGGAGTCTTCTGCAAGATCGACGATCAGTGGAAAATTCCATCGCCCCGCTTCGATGCCAAGGTCGCAACAAGTTCGGCGACACATCCGTCCGGGCCGGTCATATAGAGGAGAGCACATGGCACGTCACAGGCATTCACAGTGAGTGCCGGAGCGCCGCGTTGCAAGCCTAACGCCAGTACGGGCATCCGACGATGTTGTCGCCAATTCGCGGAGTAGACCAAGCTGTCGTTCCCCTATGACCCGCTGCGTATTGTCGGTATTGCGCAGATGATGCCACCCGGCGTACCGTCATCATCAGGAATTGGCGTATAGGAGCGGCCAATCCTGGGCCACCGTCCTGTGATCGATCGAGTCTATTCCTTCGAGGCGCGACAGGCGTTCGCGCATCTCGCGCGTGGCCCGTTCGGCAAGGTGGTGATCAAAATTGCTTGAAGTCGCAAGCCGTCATGCTGGTGTGGAGCCGGAGCCCGCAGGTCGCGACTTTCCCGCGCCTTGTAACTCAATGGAGATTTTGATTTGAAAAAAGGCCCCGCCGAATGAAGCGGGCCAGTTGCCGGATACGCTGGAAGGGGGGGGCACGGAAAATGCCGTTTCCAGCGCGGGACCAACTAGCTCAAGGAAACTTTGTTCCTCGATGGCTGGGCCATTAGTTCCGCCATGTAGATCGGCGCGGCCCTCTTTAAATGTCCCAAGGTCGATCAGAAGAATGCAAGCCGGGCATTGCGCTGACCTTCTTCTCCGCGTCCACGACCGCCTTTACAGCTGGGTCAGTTGCCGCCTTGGTCTGGACAAGGCGGTGCGGTCGCTACTGAAAGAGGAGGGACGCCGGCCCTTATATCCGTATGGAAGCTTTTCCAAACCATCGCAGGTTCTCGAGCACGCGGTCGAGCGGATGATCGGACGGCACGCCTTCGCCGCTTGGCGCGACATGCGACCAGCGAAGGAGGACGTATGTCCTCGGACTCCTCACGTCTCCGACCGGCGCTTGCGCTCCCGACCATCCCGACAGCTCACGCGGCCTTCTCCTGCTTGGCGGTCGCCTCTGGCGGAACCGGCAGCTGTCTCTGTCCATCGCCGTTTCCTCGGTCGGCGCGTGGCAAAGCCCATCTGGCAGAGGGCACCACAGGCCCACAGACGAACCCCTGAAACCGGCCTGGCGCACGCCGGGAACTTGGTCGTCGCGAAGATGTTGCAATCAACCTTTGGCTCGTCCGCTTGCTCCAAGCCTGAAGCCAGGGAACCCATACCCATCCATTGAGCAGGCGTGAGCGGGACCGTCTATTAGGCGATAACCAATCCCGGACTGACTCAATTGTCGTCATACCAAGTTGGGCAATTTTTTCGGAATGCCGTTACGGTGCCGTGGCAGTCGTCACAGGAAAAGTACGACAATGTACGAATGTTTCGCTAGCACGAGATGCGCTATATTCGAATTTGCGCTGATAACGGCTGGTTGCCGCAGAACAGGCTCAAAAAGCCTCGGCCGAGGCAACGTCGAATGCAGCCTCGGCCGGTAGCACGTGATCTGTGACACGCAAGACATCGTTGCGCGCAATAATTTTCAAAAGGTACGATGTCGGCGTTTATTTTTCGGGGACTATAAAGGCGAGTTTCGCCCGGCCTTTTTTCGCGGTTCCACGCACCGAATGGCCAGCGACCTACCGACGTGGCGCATCTGGAACAAAAGCTAGTTCTAAACATTCTCCTGCCGAACCCACACAGAGGAGAAAATTATGAAAATGAAAATGTTAATCGCATCCGCCGCCGTTCTCGCCATGATGTCCATGACGGCCAACGCTGAGGACAGCACTGCAACCGGAATGGTAGGAGGCGCCGCTACGGGGGCCATCATCGGCGGACCGGTAGGCGCAGGTGTTGGGGCAGTAGTTGGTGCCGTTGCGGGCGCCGCCCTTGAACCGCCACCGCAGACAATCGTCACATACGTACAGGAGCAACCGGCTTCACAATCGGTCGTTCTTGAGCAGCAGGTGGTGGTCGGCAAGCCGCTCGCCCGCGAAGTTGTCTTGACGCCGATTGCAGAAGATCCGCGGTACGCTTATGCCATCGTCAACGATCAACGCGTAATTGTCGATCCGAACACCTATACCGTTGTTCAGGTCCTTCAGTAAACGCCAGCTTCGAACGTTTGAGAGGCCGGGCGGATAACCCGGCCTTTTCTGACTCTCAGACGAGCCGCCAAGGAACCAGGACGTTGAAGTCGCTCAATACCCCGAATATTTCAATGTCCTGTAGTTCGTGACCTTCGTGGGTTCGATCCTTTCAAGGCGTCGGGTTCTCCCTTATTTGGAAATTGCTTTTTTTTCACCTGGCCATTGGGAGCCAGAGCCATATATGGGCCGACTGAGGGTTGTGCTGGATTGCAAGTCGTCTCCACGGGGAGGGTCCAGATCTACCAGTGCGGATAGCGGCTGCTGGCCGTGTGATGGAATCGGGTTATCGGGCGAAGCGCCCTCTACGGGCTTCCTCGCATCGAAGAACGGCCGGTTCGCGGGCCGCAAGACTGCCGTCACTCGAGCCGCTCTGATCGGGCAGGGGAGCCGATATCGGTTTCGCATTTTACCGACGAGTTTCAAAGCAAAAATGCTTGGGTCTCGGTAAGCCCTTATCCCGCGGTTGCAGCTAAGTCGCTGCCGAAATAGAACGCGGTGATTTCGTGGGCGGTCACTGGTCTGCTGAACAAGTATCCCTGCAGCTCGTCACACCCCGAAATCCTGGCAACCATTGCCTGTGCCTCTGTCTCGATCCCTTCGGCAGTCACAGGAATGTGCAGGGCGTTTGCCAAGGCAATCGTCGCTTGGAGAACGGCGGCGCCGTTTTCGTCGTTATCCAGCGCCACGATAAGCGAGCGGTCAATTTTCATGCGGTCGAAGCCAAATTGCCGCAATGTTCCGATGCTGGCAAAGCCGGAGCCGAAGTCGTCGAGAGATATTTTTATGCCCGCCTCCTTAAGACCGCAGATAGCCTGTCGAGCTCGATCGGGATCGGAAATCAGAACGCCTTCGGTAATTTCAATACTCAGGCGCTCCGGGTCAAATTCCGCTCTTGCGAGAGCACCGATTACGTCCTGAACGAAATTCGGGGCCTTAAGCTGGACGGGAGACACATTGACGGCCAGATTTATGTCGCCCCAATGTTTGGCCGCTTCCAAGGATTGGGAAGGAACCTGCATTCCCAGCATGTCAATCAAACCGGATTTTTCTGCCAACGGGATGAAGATGTCCGGGCCGTGGCGCTTGCCACCAGCGGGCTCCCACCGCGCCAAAGCTTCGACGCCGCAAATCTCTCCGGACGCACCGTGGATCAACGGCTGATACGCCACGCCGATGCCTTCCTGCAGGAGGGTTTCGCGAAGCTGGCCTTCGAGTTGCGCATACGCCTTCGCATCCGAGTCAAATTCGTCTTTGAACTCGACTGTAATGCCACGGCCAAGGTCTTTAGCCCGGTAAAGAGCGATATCCGCGCAGCGCAAAAATTCTCCGATGTCCGCTCTAACAACCTCCTCAACGGCGACGCCCACACTTGCTCCAATCGCGATTGTTCGGCTACTGACCGTAAATTCGCTTTGAAGTGCGATGTGGATCTGTTCGCTTATTGAAGGGACAAGCGAAGGCCCCACGGTCTCCAACGTAACGACCGCGAATTCGTCGCCGCCGAGCCGTGCAATAAGCGCGTCTCTAGGAAGGGTGTCTGACACGCGGCGGGCTACCGCTGCGATCAGTTCATCCCCCACGGCGTGCCCCCATGCGTCATTCACACCCTTAAACCCGTCAAGATCAATGAAGTGGAAACGCATCATTTTCCGCCGTGAATGAGGCACGGCTGAAACTTCTATCATGCTGTCGATTAACCCGGACCGGTTCAACAATCCTGTCAGTGCGTCGTGATCGGCTTTCCACTGGGCTCGACGCTCGCTGACCCGAAGCCTGCTGAGGGTAGCGATCCCAATGCCCCCTATGGCGAAAAGAAATATGACGAGAATAGACGCCGCGGCTCGGAGAGTCGTTTGGACCTGAAGGTAGCTTTTCGAGCCCGGCCTTTGTGACGGCCAGTTCAGGTACCCGACCGCTTTTTTGGTGACGTCGGGTAGTGGTACCGACAGCCCCGGTGTCACCGGAGCGTCGTTAAGCGTTAAGTGATCGATGCTGAACGTCCTGGAAACCTCAGCGACCACCGCAGGCGTGAGATGTTTCGCAAAGACGAGTACGCTGAAGGACTTTTGATCGACAGTATCATCCACCAGGCCTGGTTGGACAGTAGCGGCTCCGATGAGCGCGACGCCTGCTTTTGAGGTGATGAAATGGACAGGCACTGAATCACTCCGGGAGGATGCACGTGCAGCCGACAACATCCGCTCAAGGCCTGGTCCAAAGAATTCGGAGAATCCCCGCCCCATGTCTTCACCGTCTCGGTAGGCGACGACTAATCCTGTTGTTGGCGTCAAATACCATCGCGGTATCGTAAAGTGGATAGTCAGCCGTCGTGGCCGCCCAGGTCTCTATGATCCAGTCAGCTCTTGTTTGCGCCAGATTGACCTCAGGATAAGCGTCATCCCAATACGCGTTGTCGTGGACAGTCGCTCCGAGCTGGTTGCGCAATGACTGCACTGCGCCTTCGGCGGCATGCAACGCTCTTGTGTCGTCAATACTATCGGATGTCACGGTGATCGTCTGTATCGCCCGTACCACCAGCGCACCCAGCAGGCCCGAAACAAGGATGAACACGGTCGCTATTACGGCGACCAAAAGCTGGTTGCGACGAGCCGTTGAGGTTATCGATGTATGCATGGCAAGCTCTCAGGTGTGCACGTTTTGACATGTCCTGAACCGCAGAAAGGCATCATGCCCGCCGAAGCGCTGCAAGGGGAAAATATCCGGGTTTTCATAAGGCAGTGTTAAGAAGATCTGTCGCGTCTTAGGGAGTCTGCGTTTGGGGGCTGGTCAATTTCGGTTTTTCGTACCCTTCCGGGTGTGAGGAATGCGCTAACGCCGCCTATTTCGCAGAGAACCGAGCGACAGTGGAAGCCGCGACTGCGCCAACAACTGGTCGCCTTAGCGAAGGCCAAACGGCAATGTCGTCCAGGGACGCCGCGGCGAGCTTGGCGATAGCGGCGATGTCGTCAAGAAGTGCGATCGGTCCGGTGGACATGTGTCTTCCCGATTGTTCTGAGAAGGGAGATATTAATCGGTTCGCGACCCCGTGGAGTGCCCCAACCGTTCAGATAGAAACCCTTGCGAAACTTACGTCGATCAGTGTGATCGTCGCCCGCTTGTCGTCGGCGACATAGGGCTTTTCGGAAGTCCTGACGGTCAGGATGACGTTCTTCTTGTGAAGAACACGGTTGTGTTCGGTGTTGTGCAGGAGGACTGGGGGTGTTCTGTCCCCCATGCTCGTCAAAACACCGCCGTGCCGTGTACCGTGACCGGGGCATGTTTCGACTTCGCGATGGAGTTGATAAACTTGTCCAGCGGGATATCTTGATGGGCTGTCTTTTTCCCGAAGCAATCCCGGAGCCCTTCGTCCAGTTCCACCTAACGACCATAATGCCCAGCGCAAGCGCCACGGGAACCCAGCCGCCGTCGTGAGTTTTGAGATTTGCGCCGACGAAAACGGCTTCAAGCGATAGAAGTGGGACGAGGATCGCGGCAGCGGCCAGCGCTGACCAGCCCCACACCGAGGGACGTTCGTTACAAAGAATCAGTTGGGTCGGGTTGGCGCAGCCTGAACGGGGAAAAGTCTCCTGACAAGAAAAGTGGTCGAGGCTTCGTGTCAAGAGTTGCGGCTGCCGGAGGAAAAATGATGGAGCTCAACGGGCCTAGTCCAAGGGGCCAGCGGAGATGTGAGCGGTGTCACCGCCTACGGGGCTCCATTGCCGGAGGTGATGAGTGCTGCAACGCGGATGGCGTTGCGGAAAGCCTCGTCGAAGCTCACTCCACGAACCTGCCAGTGTTATGCCCGCCCCTTAAAATTGAGGTGCCAGTCGGCAACCCAGCCGAGGTCTCGTTCGCTCCACACGATGGTTCGGCGAGTGGCAAGTCGCCGCCAACTTCCCTGGCGCGCGCCTCAAGCGTTTCCACAGGGAAAGTGCTGAACAACGGCAAGGCAAGGCCAGACAAGTTTGCTTGGTCGGGAACGGTGACGTTCATGGCGAGCGTCTCGGCCGCGGCCTTGACGGAATCGGCCATGTAGGGGCTTTCGACGCCATCCTGCGCGAGCAGGAAATGGCGTTTAGATTCATCGCGTAAAGAGGACAAGCCGGGGGCGCGGCGCAAGCCAAGGTTTGCGACCGAGGATGGAGAGCAAACCATTGATCGTCGAGGGTTTGTAAAGGCAGGCCAGATCGTACGGTCTGTCATACGTGCCCTGCTCGTCGTGGATCGGGATGCCTTCCAGCCTGTCGCGATACCGGAATTCCGAGACATAGCTGCGGGCCATTTCCAACAGCGGTTGAATTTGAGGGTCGCCGGCGATGCGCGGGTCACCCGACACCCTTATCAGAACTTTTGCAAGACAGTCGCGGAAACCGGCTGCCTGTTAACCTCGCCGGTGCCAGTTACGATAGCTACGCTGCGGTAGAGCGCCTCGAAATCCGCTGACTGCCCGACGGTACCCGTGATCAATCCGCCCCCACAGGCGACGTAGGCAAACAACACCAGTCGGTGAAACACTACCTGTCCTCCCTCATCCCATATTGAAGCAGCGGGACAAGAATGCCAAGACGTCGAGGGATGCCGGGCCGGCGTTAGCGTGACATGATCGCGCAGGAGCAGAGAGGAGCCGTTGAAGGCTTTCCGAACAATATGTATGCATCACCCGCTCCCGCTTTCGCAGCGGCAGATGCGTACTTCGCTCGATTGTCTAATCCATAGTGGGACGGTGCTCAGGGGTTGGCATTATAGGGCGTTTTGCGGCGGTGTAAGGTCGCAACTAAATGGCTGAGCGAAAATCGTGGCGCGTGATGGGAGCAAACCATGACGGCAACCGATGAAATCCTCGCCGGCGCACTCCCTCACATCTGTGTGGCTGTTTGGATCGTCGAAGCATGAATAGCCTAGAGATTTGGCGACGCCCTCGGCTTGCATTTCTGCTCCTTTTCGAACTCGACGGGCGACAGCAGACAAACGATCGACCAAACAAATGACCCGTAGCGTTCCGCACCGGAAACGGGGGATCGGAACGGAGCAGTAAGCACAGCTCGGACCGGGTAGAGAAAAACCCGGAGCGGCTACCTTTCCGAAGTCTTTACTACGAAGTCCGTTTCGACCCGTCGTTCCGGCCGTCAATGCTTCCGCGTTCGAAGTGGCAACGTGGCTGATCAATCGTTTGTTCGGTAGCCGGTCGTCTCACGTGGAATATCACGGCGGTTTTCACACGTCCGGGAAAGGTGATTGGACTTCTATTTCAGCAAGGCCTAATTTACTTAGGCTGTTGCCTTGGCTGAAACCGGAACAGCGTTCATCGCGAAGCGTTTTTTGACTTTCCGTATTTTGTATACCTTTTCACGATCTGTATTTGCGAGGCGATTTAGAGCCCGCTACCTAGTTTGGTGGCGGGCTCTTTATTTCGCGTCTCTTCACCCGAGAAATCAAATGTTGACTGCCCGCTGCAGCAGTGAGTATCGCTCCCTGCGCATTTCCGTTCGTCGATAACTCCTAACTGAAACAGCTCCATCAGTTAACCAGCGAGATCACACTGCGAAACCCGACCAATGCTCCGCGGAATGATCGCTGACGGGCAAGAGGTAGGCGCGATGAGCCTCGACGGATTGCCCACTACGAGACCGAAACGATTGAAGGGATCCTACACCATGTTGCCAGTCGAGAGGGGCGCTTGTCGGATGACCTATGGGCGGCGCGAAAGCTCCGATGCGCCAGGTAGATAGTCTCACAGAACTTCAGATGGCTACGACCAGGCGCCGGTTCGGCACTACGAGCCTGTCTGAAACAGCGAGGGCGTGAGCCGCATTTTGCATTCGCACCTGCGGATCTTTTCGTTAGCGCGCGCGTTGTCAGGCAAGTTTTCAACTACCTGAGCCGCCTGGAGGACATAATGACATTCGATAAATCGAAGGACGAACCCGTGCTGGGTGAAACGATCCCCGTGGCGGTGATCGACGTCGCCCGTCAGACGATCTCCGTCCCTAAACAGAAGGCGCAAGACCCCACAGAACAGATTTCGGCCCTGCGTCGAGAACTGGAAGCCTTGAAAATTGGTATTGAAGACGCCGGAAAAACCGTGGCAGGACGAGCGAAGAAGGCGGGGCAACGCCTGGAGGACGGCGTTGGCGGATATCCCGTTACATCCGTCGGAGCAGTCGTGGTGGCAACCGTTGTTGTTGCACTTTTGATCGGCCCCCTCGTGTCTCCACCGGAACCTCCGATGAGCCGATATCGCAGAATGCTTCGCCAACTCCGCCACCAGCTCGAACAGCGATACTGAAGTAACTTTTGATCGCATTGGTGAAGATAACAATCGAGCGTAGGCGGATGACGGATGCGATCTCGACGGAGGAGCCAGCTCTCAATGCAGGTGCGTATTGAAGGTTACTAATGTCAACTACGACGATCGAATACGACGCCTGCGCCGAATACACGCTCTCGCCAGAGTGATGGATACTGCGATACGGATACCAGGAACCGGGATTAGATTTGGCGCAGATTCCGTCCTCGGCCTGATCCCAGGAGTGGGTGATGCCGGAAGCGCGCTGGTCGGCCTCTTTATCGTCAATGAAGCACGTCGACTAGGAGTTCCGAGGCACAAGCTCGTCAGAATGCTGGGAAATCTCGGAGCCGATGCCGTCACTGGAAGCGTTCCGTTGCTCGGTGATCTCTTCGATGTCTACTTCAAGTCCAACCGCCGTAATCTGCAAATCCTGCTTGACCACTTCGATATGACCGAGGAGCAATTGGGTCGAGCGCAAGGTCGGAAAGGGTAATGTGCAGCGCCTTGTCGAATGGGTTGCATCGGAAAATCAAAGCGGGCGTAGATTGGCTAGGAAGGTCAGACGGAGCCCACGACAGGGAAAGCCCTTTCAGGTTCTCCCTGCGTCTCAGGAGCGACAGCGCGGAAGTGGTGTCGGCCGCTCGGCGCGACCGGGCTGATACGCGCGCGCTTCACACAGCGCGAGGAGATCTCCTCGGTTTATGCCGGTCGCCTAAGCGCGACATTCTATGGGGGAAGTATCAGACGTTCCAAGTCTGGTTCATCGATGCGGCGCACGGCCTCCAGCGGCGTTAGCCACGCAGTTCGCCTCTGGGTACTTTCGGGGAAACGCTTCCGTTGTCGCCGCACTTTGAGCAGGAACACGGCGACTGTTGGTCTGACTTTGCTAACCCAGCACCTTTTCATAGACGAAGTCACCAATAGACAGCTTCTTGGCCCGTCCTATGACGCCGGCTTCCTCCCAAGCTTCCTGCTCTGCTACTTTCCGGGGCTTCAGTCCGGAGATTGGCCACCCTTTCGGGATCATCCAACGTTTCGTTTCGCGGGTTGTGACGAGGAGAACCTCCGTAGGCGGGATTGATCGGGACGAGGCGACCCAGCCGCCACTGAAAAAGGAGGGCGTCGGCCCTTAGATCGGCATGAAAGCGCTTTCCAAACCATTGCAGGTTCTCCAGAACGCCGTCGAGCGGGTGGTCGGACGGTATTCTGACGCCACGCCACAGCCCGACGATCTCCTCCGGCCGCAACGGCTGAAGCGTCTGGAACCACTCTTTTCTGGCTTTCTGCAGATCGACGGTCATCGTGTCCCTCCTGTCCGCCAAATGTTGGGCTGCGCCCGGATATTCCGTCCGCAGCGCGTTCAGAATAGGGTCAGGCGGGAACTATTCGAAGCTCAGTCCGTTTGGCGGGAACTGGATAAGGTTCACTGGGCGGTCGGAGATTAAGCATGCCTCATTTTGCAGAAGTCCCGAACAGCAACAGAGACAACGCAACTGCGTCCTTGGGAACGCAATTCACACAAGGCGGCAATCCTTCGTATTCGCACACGTCGGGGAAGGCGCCGTCGCAAGAAACCTCAGAGCCTTCGAAGCCGGATTTATCCGTTATGATGAAACAGGCCCAGCAAGGCCGCGCTTAGCAGACAGGCGCTGCTGTCACCTTGAATATGCGTGTGGAGGAAGTCGCCCTGCGCGCCTAGTTTCAATCGATTTGAGCCAACCTCCACCATATCTTGATGGTCGGTCGGGCCTTCACAATATCAAAGTCGATGCCTCGGAGAAGGCAGAAATGGGAGATGAAGCATGCAAAGAGATGTTCATTGGAGCGTGCCGCTGAATGCACGTTTGCAGCCTGGAATGACGCGCATGTTTTCAAGCGTCTACGAAACTTTGGATTTTCTTGAAAACGAATGGCCCGTGAAGACGGGAAACTGCTACAAGAATGCCATAGCATGTTGCCATGGTGCCCTGAATCGGACGACGCCTGTCGCAGTGGCCAGAGATGCCTTTGTGGCGGCCTGCTACGAGGCGGGCGTGGGCATCACCTCAGCAATACCACCGCACGCGGGGCTGACTGACCACCGCATAGGGTTGCGGTAGTTTCAACTTTCGTCATTCGAGTGTCGCGGGCTGCCGTTCGATTCGCATGGAGCGGCAGCCGCTATAATCGATGTGTTTCGAACGACGGTCGCCGCCCTGCTTGTCGGATTGAATGGTTCCGGTGTCGCTGAACTGCTTCTGCCAGCGAATAGCACTGGCGGCGCTCACACCAAACCGCTCAGCCGCTTGTCTGCGCGACATACCGGTGGCAATCGCATTCACAACGCGCCGGCGAAGATCGAGTGAAAGAGCTTTAGCCATCCATGCTGGCCTCCTTCACCAGCATGGAGGTTGAATCAGTTCAACACTGATTTGAAAACCCTGACTAAGTCGGCACTCGCGTCCGCACTGTCGTTTGTAATCGCCACCACTTTGGTCCCTGTTCCCTTATGATCGTCAGATCAACGGACAGGAAAACGCCGCCAGCTAGACGGTCCGTTACACGCATGTATCTTGCCTTGGCATTGGAATTCTGGGGGAGTTTACGGTCCGTATGCGCTTTCAACGTGAGGCTTTGGTCATCCTTGTCTCCCATTCTTCGGCTGACGAGGACCGGGGAGCAACGCTTGCCGGTCTTATGGTCTATAGAGAACAAACACGCGTACCAGAAGGTAATCGCAGCCCAGCCAGAGCCTTGTCGTGCCTCGGTCAGCTCACAAAAGTGGATAGATTTGCTCGCACGAACTGCCTGAAATTGTATGGAGCGTGACCCGTCAGCTTTTCCAGCTCCAAACTATCCGGGATGCGGCTTGGTGACGTGGTTTTCGCCAACGCGGCACCAACTGCCGATATGTGCTTAGCCATATCGGCGTTAATGAAACCTCCGGGATGTGCCCTTGCTTCTTCGAGGAGCTCAGCTTCCCACTCTTTCTCGGAAATCGGTCTGAAGTTTATAGGGACGCCAACTTCTCTAGAAATGATCGTGGCGATAGCGTCATGATTTAGCAATTCGACTCCTGGCGGGTACTGGATAATGCTATTGGAGAACAGCTCGGGGCGCAGTACAGCCGACACCATGAGGCGCGCCGCGTCCAGTCCGCTAATCCACGGTACATCAGCCAAACCAAAGCTGTTGCCGAAACTTGATGTGTCTCGAATCGCGTCCCCGTGTAAAAAAGTGATATTTTCGAAGAACAGCGCCGCCACGCGCAGGATTGTCAGATCAAGGCCTGACCACGCCAGCGTTTCTTCGGCGAGCCATTGCGCGCGTCCCAGATGACTCGGACTTTCAGGGTGGGCAACGGCCATGGACATCACCACGACTCGGGGCGGTTTGGCGAGACTCCTCGCGGCTGACGCAAAGGTCGCCGCAGCGTGGACTATGCCGGAGGCGATCGGGTAGGTGAAGGTGGCGGTCTCGACGCCCTCCAGTGCAGAAATGATGCTTTGCCGGTCGTTGAAGTCTCCCAACACTATTTCCGCGCCAAGCTCTTGAAGGGTCTCGGTTTTCTCGCTTTTACTGCGGGCAAAAACGCGAACGCTTTTACCAGAGTCAATGAGCGAACTTACAACATGGGCGGAAGTGCCCCCATGCTGGCCTGTTGCGCCTGTGACCAGAATGGGGTTCCCGGCAGATGTCAAAACCATAATGCGAAATACTCCAATTTGAATATCGATAGGCCAGGTCCGTCCAGCCTGCGGGGCACCATTGTATGTCAAGCAACATATCATAAGATGAGCGACATACAATAGCTGACTGATCGGTCCACCGTCGCCCCGGTCCATCCCGGCAATTGGGTAGCTTAGTTACTCAAGCCTAATCGGTTACGGATCTGGTCCCTTGAACTCTTCAACAAAACGTCAGAGCGGATGCCGTCGGATTCGACACGAGCAAGAATTATCACGCCGACAATCTCGGATACAACTGAGGACGCGAACTCGCCTACGCTTCCTTTTCCGCGGTGGCTGACGTGGCTGAGATGGCCCGCAATGAGTGCGGCCATCCCTGCAACACCTTTCGACAGCCTTTGGCGAAGATTCTCGTTTAACCGCGGCGCGTCCGCGGCCAGAAAAGGCAATGGACACCCGGACACGCGCGTATCACGGTGCTCGGGCGACAAATAGTAATCTACGAATTCGCCTAGAGCGCTCTCAGCAGATTTCCCGTCGCCTCGCAAAATGGATACTGGGCTGTCGAGGAACATCTGCTCCACGGCCTCCGCTAAGAAATCATCTTTAGACGCAAAGTGCGCGTAGAAACTGCCGTGTGTGAGGCCCGCCGCGGCCATTACACCATTGAGTGCAATTCCTTGCACGCCGCACTGCCTGATCTGGCGACCTGCTGCCTCGAGCACGCGTTCTCTAGTCTTGCTCTTATGTTCTTTGGTATATCGCATGCAAAATGACCCTTTATATGACGCACACCATATCAAAGGTCAGGTAGATTGACAGTGTCAAGTTTCGAGAGGGCGCATGTTGTTTGCCTGCGTGTTGGATCACCTCACAACACCTTTATGGCGCCTAAACTTAACCGGCGAGCACGAAATTACAGGCACAGCCTTCACGACCACCGTAAGTCTCTGGTGAGACGACCTTTTGAAAATCTTCAATAAATGCCTGACTTTACATTGCTAGTTCTGTCATGGAAGACGTCCCCAGGGGCGAATACCGATGTTGACGGGTGTCGATCGCCAGCGTGACGGGTCCGACGATGATGAGCTTCCGATACTCGATGGGGCTGCAGCCATAGTTGCAAAGGTTACCGACCGCGCTCGTCGACCCATGAGGCCTTGAACAGGCACTTCTTGGGCTAATCTCATCACGCTGCATTACTCGGAAATCGAAGTATCGCGGTAATACGAGCGCTTTCTTGCCTGTGATTAATCAACGGCTTGGAAAACGCCGCGGGCGTTTTCGCCCATTTTCAACTTGTGACCCACGTCTACGATCGCACTAAGTGCCGGAATGAGATCGTTACCGAGTGTGGTTAACGCGTACTCCACTGATGGCGGCGTCGTCGGCTGAATTGTGCGGTTTATGACGCCACGCGCTTCGAGTTCTTTTAAACGCTGCGAAAGAACTTTGGCGGATACGGGCGGGATATCGAGTCGCAATTCGCTGAAGCGGCGCGGCCCTGCCCGCAGATGCCAGATCACATTCGGAGCCCAGGCGCCTGCGATCAGCGACAAGCACTCAGTCAGGATACAAGGTTGGGGCGGCGCGGCACTTCGGTTTTTTCGAATCTTTAGGCTCATCTGAACTTTCGGTTACCGCGGAGAAACTCGAATATTGAGTAACCCAAAGAAACCAAGTTGGCAATTGAAACTTCAGTCCATAGGCTGGGAATGTCTTCAACCAACCGAGGTTTATCAATGCTGCTCTATTTCAAACCGGGCGCCTGCTCGCTTTCTGCCCGCATCACTCTCACCGAACTTAAGATTCCTTTCGAGAGTGTAGAAGTACTTACAGAGAAAGGGACTACGATCGATGGGCGTGACTATCGCGCGATTAATCCGAAGGGGTATGTTCCCGCTTTGGAGATCCAGCCTGGTATCATCGTGACCGAAAATCCAGCGATCCTTCAATATTTGGCCGATCTTCAACCGCAAGCGGGGCTCGCCCCAGTTGCCGGGACGCTCGAGCGTATTCGCCTGCAGGAGTGGCTCAACTTTACCTCGTCGGAATTGCATAAAGCTTTCGCACCTTGGTTCAGCGGGCGGAGTCTTGAAGAAGGGGAACAGTCACGTGCTGAAACTATCCTGGCGCGTCGTCTCGACGACGTCGAGCGTGGATTGTCCGATAGCCGACCCTTTATCATGGGGGAAGCTTTCACCATCGCGGATGCCTATTTGTTTGTCGTTCTCAATTGGGCTGGCTTTATCAGCTTTAGTCTCGCCCGGTGGCCGACAGTTGCCGACTATATCGCTCGTATCGCGGCACGTCCGACAGTTCGCGCGGCCCTTGTTGCTGAGGGGCTGCTTCAGGAAGAGGCCGCACAATGAGAGCGACCATTGAAGATGTCACCGCGGCGCTTCGCATGTATTTCGACGCGCTCTACCACTGCGATGTCGGCATGCTTGAAAGCATCTTTCACCCGGCGGCCGTCTACGCAACGACTGATGAGACGCCGTTTCTTCATCGCACGATGGCGGAATATTTTCCGATCGTCGCAGCGCGGCAATCTGGGGCGTCGCGGAACGAGGCTCGCCGCGACCACATCGAAGCGATCGATCTTGCCAGCGAGACCATAGCACTTGCGCGCGTGCGTTGTTCGATTGGATCGCGAGATTTCGTCGACTTTTTGACCCTCGTTCATGTCGAGGGCAAATGGCAGATCATCGCCAAGATTTTTAATATTGTTGAAAAGCAATGAAGGGGTAAGAGAGATGCCATACGTAAATGTCAAGATAACTAAAGAAGGTGCGACGAAGGAACAGAAGGCAGAACTCATCGCCGGGGTTACTGACCTGCTTGTGCGCGTCCTGAACAAGAGCCCCGCCACGACGTTTGTCGTTATTGATGAGGTGGCCATGGAAGACTGGGGCGTCGGCGGCCTTCCCGTCGCCGACTATCGCAAAAAGCTTGAGCCGTCTCTCAATGTAGCCGATTAGTTCCAATCAAAGCCTGCCAGCGAGCACCTCTCGCTGGCAGGTAAATCCACCTGGAGCGGGCATTCAACAACACCGATCCGCATTTTTAAGCCTAAGATAAGTTCAGGCGAGATGGTGAAGTGGATTGGCGGCTCGCCGCAGGCGCGAACCGGAGCAAACCGGGGCCGGCACATCCCGCGGGGTCGCAACGGTTCGTTTAAGCAGGCCGAAATTAGCACAAACTATGGGCGGATGCCTCCCATTGTAAAACCACCATCGACTGTAATCTCTTGCCCAGTTACGAAGCTGGCGTCATCTGACAACAGCCATGCTACTGTGCCCGCGACATCTTCTGAGCGCCCGTTTCGACGAAGGGGGGTGTGGTCTGCCAAACGTGCAGCAAAGGCAGGATCAATTACATCGTCTGCCATTGGGGTAAGTATGATTCCTGGATTGATGGCGTTGACACGGATATTGCGAGGACCTTGCTCAACTGCAAGCGTGCGCATCATAGCGAGCAAAGCTCCCTTCGTGCTGGCGTAAGCGCCCGCACCGGGCATCACCCCGCCTGCTGTCCATGAGGCGTTGATAAGTACGCTTCCATTGGACAAAAATGGTAGGCATTGCTTGAGAGTAAAGAACGTACCACGCAGGTTGATGTCTATCAGCGCGTCGAGCTCATTCGCTTCGGTTTCAGTCAAGGGCTTGAACTCACCCAGGACCCCGGCGTTGGCGAACACAGCGTCGATTCTTCCAAAGCGGGTGATCGTTGTCTTTACCGCCGCCGCAAGTGCATCGTTGTCTCCGATATCGCAGGCGATTGCGAGCGCACTGCCGCCAGAAGCCTCGATTTCTGCGCGCAGTGTATCGAGCATTTGTGGACGACGTCCCACAAGAACAACCTGTCCGCCTTCGTCCACTAGTCGAAGAGCCGCCGCTCGGCCCATTCCCGTTCCTGCGCCAGTAATAAGGATCGTTTTACCTAAAAATCGCTTCAGCATCTGCATTTCACTCCTGTTGTCTTCTCAAAAACAGTTGTAACTCGAAATCTAAAGCAGGATAATGAGGAAAATTATTTGAACATCTGAAAGGAAAACAATCGAATGGGCCTCTTTCGCTCGATGGAAGTTTTTGTTGTGGCGGTAGAAGAGGGCTCGATGAGTGGCGCCTCCGGCAAGCTGGGACTCTCGCCGGCGATGGTGGGTCAGCACGTAGCAGCGCTGGAAGAGCGTCTAGGAGTGCGGCTTTTAAATCGAACCACACGCCGCCAGAGCCTCACAGTTTTCGGCGCTAGCTATCTCGAGCAGTGCCGGGATATTCTCGAACGTGTTGCGATGGCGGACCAGGATGCGGAGGCGTCGCAAACATTGCTTCGCGGTAAACTTCGGGTTACGGCGCCGACGACATTCGGTGCAGAGACTTTGATGCCGACATTGCGGCGCTATCGCAAGCTGGCACCAGACGTTGCGCTGGATATTACATTGACAGATCGAAACGTTGACATTGTCGATGAAGGCTTCGACATTGCAATTCGAATAGGAGAGCTGCGTGACAGCCGCTTGATCGCCCGGCAGCTTGCGCCCTATAAAATGATGATTTCCGCCTCACCGGACTACCTTTCACGGCAGGGTATTCCCAGCCATCCGAGCAGCCTAGCAAATCATGACGCTATAGCGTTTAGCCCCGCAGCGGGGTCACCGTGGCGATTGGAAAGACATAGTGAAATTGTCCAGGTCGTTCCGCGAGTGTCACTTACCGTCAATAGCGGACAAGCCGTTCGGATGGCAGCTCGCGCCGGTCTAGGCGTGATCATGCAACCCGCCATTTTGGTTCGGTCGGACATTCAAACTGGTTTACTCGTTCCACTTTTTTCGGATTGGCATCTACGGGAACGGCCCATGTCACTTGTCTATCACCGCGACCGACGCATGACGCCAAGTCTTCGCAGCGCTATCACATTTTTTGTCTCGGAGTTTGGCGCGCCGTGAAGGGCTTCGAACAAGTGACGACTTCCTTAGGCTCATCGAGGTACATATTTCAATTATAAGATGTATTGTAGGCAATGTTCACTGTGTCCCAAAAGGCGCTGGGGTCATCGACTGAACGGGTCGAAACGCCTGGATATAGGCTTCCTGGATCACCGCCGTCAGAGCCTTCTTCGCCATGCGGCGTGGTTCGAGAAAGCTTGGGAAATAGCTGCCCGTGAAGCAGCTTGGGAATGCGCAACTCGACGGTGCCCGCCCGTGCTTCCTAGTCCCCCTCACGATAGCCGTTGCGCTGTCGGAATGGAGCGGAAGCGGCGGGAATCGACCCCACTTTGGGCGTAACGGGTTAAAGTGTTGAAAGCGGTCATCCGCAATGTAAGGCGAAGACCAAGCGGAACGATGGGTCGAGGCTATGAAGAAGTACTCCAAAGACGATCAGGTCGCATTAGCCGTCTGGGCACTCGATTGCGCAGAACGAGTCCTTCCCATATTTGAGCGCAACTATCCTGACGATGAGCGGCCTAGAAACGCGCTCAAGGTGGGCCGGGAGTGGGTATGCACCCGCGTCTTCAGCATGCCGGCAATTCGGAGTGCGTCACTCTCTGCGCACGCATCAGCGAAGGATGTAAAAGCAGATCAAGCAGCATGCGAGGCGGCACACGCTGCAGGACAGGCGGTTGCAACCGCGCATGTTCCTCAGCATGCCTATGGAGGGGCTTATTACGCCCTTAGAGCAATAATTGCAGATCGTCCCGAAGCTGCCGAACAATTTGCCTACGATGAGCGGGCTTGGCAATCAGCTCAATTGCCAGATCATCTACGTGAAGAGATCATGACCAGGATAATTCTTGATCCTCGTAAGAAGGGCTTGTTCGTCACCATTCAAAAAGGGCCTGGATTTTAGCTCGCCAGAAATCTGGCATACCGAACTGGGTCCCTTATGCTGGTTCTGTGCCGCAATGCGGACGTTCCGCTATCCCACCCCTTTCCACTCGTACGGCAGGGCACATGCTTCGTCCCTGCCGGCAGCCCAAGCCTTATTAGGTTTTCTGTTCCGTCGCTACTCAAACCCCAATTACGGGCTATAGCGTCACCTATGAGTGCGAAGCGCCGGAACCGCCTAAAGCAACGATCAAGAAGGGCCTGGCCTTCGACCGACAGATGGTCACCAATAGTCGCATTGTTCCGGGTGGCCAAGTCTTAGCCCGTCCCGGGCGCTTTGGATCACCCGGGACGATGCCACCGCCCCTCGGGAGAGGAGTAGGCGGAATGCAAAGGGTTATCAGTGCGGCCTATATGAACGGTATTCGGACTTGGAGGACAGCCGCCACGGAGCTTCCTATCGGCCGTTCACCAGTCGCCGATTGAACCGTCGCGACGATAGCTCTCAGCGATCCAATCACCGGTGGCTGACGGCATTTTTAACAATGCCTCTTCGTCTAACTCGATCCCGAGGCCCGGCGCCGAGGGAACATCTGCCCAACCGTCACCCCGGCTTTTCAACGATGTAGAAGCGAACGCGGAGAATGCGTCCGCGACATCGTGCCGATGCTCCAAGATCAGAAAGTTTTGAGCATTTGCCGCCAGGTGCAGACTAGCTTGAGCTTGCACTGGCCCGTTCGGGTTGTGAGGTGCGAATGCGACGCCATAAGTCTCTGCCGTTGCGGCAATGCGCTGCATTTCCGAGATTCCGTAGCAGTTCGATGCGTCTGGTTCGACCACATCTGCTAACCGGCGCTCGAAAATCTCCCGGAACTGCCAACGGCTATTGTAGCGCTCGCCTGTGGCGACCGCGGTTTGGAATTTTTCTTACCCTTTGCAAGGCACCAACGTCCTCTGGGGCAGTTGGCTCCTCGATCCAGAGAGGCGATGTGTGGCGAATAGCTGCCTCCATTTGCACGGCCACAGAAGGGGTGCACCGACCATGGAAATCAAGGCAGAATGCGCCGTCACGTCCCAATTCGTCACGGACCGCTTCGCAGCACGCGGTGACTGCACGATAGGCTGCAGGAGTTTCGAGAGCCATCACGGGTGGCAGTGGATAAAATTTGACCGCAGTATATCCCATCAACATTGCAGCCTTGGTCCGCTCGCGAGCTTCCGTCGGGTCTTCGCAGAGACCAAGGTTCGCATAGAGCCAGATACGGTCGCGAACCGCTCCTCCCAATAGATCGTGGATTGGTGCGCCATAGTGCTTCCCCTTCAGGTCCCACAATGCCATATCGATTGCGGAGACGGCGGAGGAAAAAAACCGCCGCCCCCGGGGGAAGGGCGACGGCGCAGTATCAACATTGATCGGACAATGGGGCAGCAAATCAATAAATATGTAATATTGCCCATGGTGAGGCTCTCTGGAACTCAGTCGCAGAGACTAATGTTCCGAACCATTTTTTAATACGCTCGGTTTGAAGCCCATAAGGGACACAGGGAAGCGAACGTCAGCGGAAGCATAGTTTTAAAAAAAGATCTTCTCCACGGTCGGAGTGATGTCCAGTATCGGAACCTTCTGGAAAGTGGCTTTCAACATTTTAGCAGGGGGCAATCCTGACATTGCAAATGTGACTTCGCCTCCGTTCCGGCGTGGGCGATGCATAGGACCTTTGCCAGTCCACGATGGACTTTGGTCCACCACATTAAGCCACCTTTTGGATGTCCCCATTTGCGATATCGCCCAACGGTTTATCTCATCGCTCAGTCGGATGATAAAACGTACGCACTTTTAACAGGCTATTTTCTCGACGTAAGGCATCTATCGTTGTCGAACATCAACGATGGAGAAAAAAATGCCCACTCCCAGTGATCGCTCACTCCAAACGCAGCTGGCACGGCGCCATTTCTTGGGCATTGCTGCAGCCGCGGGCGCTAGGCTTGCCGCAGTAACGGGTGCGGCGGGCGCGATTATATTGCCTTCAGACGCCAACAGCATGGGGAGAAACTGGGGCAAGCGTGGGGGAAAAGGACAACACGGGTCAAATTGTTTTCTGCGCGGAACTACCCTCTCAACGCCGACCGGCGAAGTAACCGTCGAAGAGCTTTCCATCGGGGACTTGATAACGACGGTGAATGGGGAAGCCATGCCCATCCGGTGGATTGGTCGTCGGACCTACAAGCCAACCCGTTACCCCGCGGCCGAAAACGTGATGCCAATTCGGGTCCGACGTCATGCCTTGGACGGACAAGTGCCTCATAGCGACCTATATTTGTCGCCGGGGCACGCTTTGCTCGTTGACGGGGTCTTGATCCGGGTGATGGACCTCGTTAATGGGGCGTCCATTGCCCCAGCTCTTCCCGAAGGGATAGAGACCATCGAATACTTCCACATTTTACTCGATGGTCATCAGGTAATCCTTGCTCAGGGCGCCCCAACCGAAACTCTGCTTTTAGACGGGCAAAATGACGAGCACTTCGCGAACTTCGCTGAGCTGCGGCAACTATTTCCGGAGATTCTGAATACTCCAATGAAGCCTGCTGCGCCGATCGTTGGCTACGGAGGCAAAAAGCATCTGAAAGCTCTGTTACGTATTGCGGCGAGCCTCGTCGCGGGGCATGACGTGATATTGGATGACTACGAAAAAATCGCGGCCCGCGCGTATTCGATTGCCCAAGTTTGAACTCTTTCCCGAGGAGGCGGCCTCGGTTTGCCCAGCGCAGGATGGGGCTGTCAGATCCTTGGTTCGAAGACCAAGCCTCTTTGTCGTAATCCGGGCCGGGTTAATTTGCATGGCCGAGTTGCATCGCGCTCCAGATCTAAAAACTCTAGACGGTTTCATGCAACCCGCGGATTGCCAGCGTACCAATGTAGAGGCCTGTCGCTGTGTAAGCTCGCATCCGCAGTGGGCTTTAGTCGCAGCCTCGACAAGTGCTCGGCTTCGACTTTCATGAATGTCTCCGATTAATGACTTATCGATGAACAACTCGTTGCCTCCTCCGGGGCTCTTAAGCAGGAAACGCCGATCGTTGGTCGGAACGTGTCCCAATTCCGGTTGAAGCGATGGAACGACTGCTCGCCTTGAACAGATTTTAGCGAACCGGATAAGCGCCTCGCATCCACCGAAAGGACCGCGTTCCTGGGAGAGCTCCAACACAGCCCCGGGCAAATCCCTAGCTTGCCACCAATTTGAAACCCTTGCAACCAGATGTTCCATGCCGTAAATTGCAATCGACGATAGTGAAGCGCAACAAATGGAAGATCCCGACACAGCGCCCCGCCTCTCACCCCGCGAACGGTTTCTTGAAGCCATCGTCCAGAGCGCCATCGACTACGCCATCATCTCCATGGACCTCAACGGACTTGTGACGAGTTGGAACGAGGGCGCTTGCCGGATCCTTGGGTGGACGGCGGATGAGATGATCGGGCGACCCGCAACATCGTTTTTCACCTTAGAGGACCGGGAACGTGGCGTCCCACAGAATGAGATGACCGCCGCCCTCGAGAAGGGCCGCGGCAACGATGAGCGATGGCACCTGCGTAAGGACGACACGCAATTCTGGGCGTCCGGCGAAATGATGGCGCTGCGCAACGAAGACGACATTGTCGTCGGCTTTATCAAGATCCTGCGAGACCGCACGGAGCAACGGGAGCAGGCGGACAGGCAGCGCCTATTGATGCATGAACTTGGCCACCGGATGAAGAACACGTTGTCGGTAGTCCAAGCCATCGCCACGCAATCCCTGAGGAATGCCGGCTCCCTCGAAGAAGCCGGACAAACCTTGACCGCCCGCATTGCAGCCTACGCGAAGGCGCACGATCTACTCCTCCAGAAGGATTGGGTGAGCACTACGCTGGCCGACATCGTAAACGGTGCGAAGGTGAACATCGGGTTGGAAGATAGCGACCGGATCAGAGCATCCGGCCCCTCGATCCAACTTAGTCCGCAGGTCGCACTGTCGTTCTCTCTCGTCTTTCATGAGCTCCTGACGAATGCATCCAAATATGGTGCGCTCTCCAATGATGTCGGCGTGATCGACGTTCTTTGGAGCACTGAAGAGATCGACAACGAAATCTGCCTCCTTGCTCGCTGGCAAGAATTGGGTGGCCCCTCCATTGAATTCCCAAATCGCAGCGGCTTCGGCTCCAAGCTGATCGTATCCAGCCTGAAGGCCTTCGGAGAAGTCGACCTCGAATATGCACCCGGGGGTTTGGTCCTCAACGTAAAAATGCCCCTAGCCAATATCCAGTTTCGGAACGAACTTTCTGAACTTTAGAACGCGTGCACAGTAAGCGGTATTCGGCTGGCACCTTAACTGGCATTCCTAGTCAACATTGAAAATTTTGAATGTGCGCGGCATGTGCCTATGCACCATGGTGGTAATTACATTAACACTTACGAGCAACAAAAAGAGAGCTGCTCTTGGCGGATTAACTGATCACGGCTGATCTTTGCAGGAAATCGATAACTCCAGGCGGCTTCAATCAGCATGCGGCGTGCCGTTGTGTTGCCTGCTTTGGTAATGCCACCCTGCCGCCGCGTTCCACCGCTTGAGCGTTCTGAGGGCACCAGCCCGAGATACGCCATCAATTGGCGCGGGTTCGTAAAGCGGCTCAGATCGCCGAGTTCGGCAATGACCGTCGCCGCCGTCACCAGCGCCATGCCGCGTAGCGATTGCAGTGCGACGATCACCGGGGCCAATGACCAGTCACTGAGCGTGCTCTCGATCTGCTTCGTTAGCCTATCGCGCCGTTCGGTTGCCGCCTCGATCGTGGCGATATGGTCCTCAAGCACGATATTGTGGATTGGCTGCTCAAAGCGAAGACCGGCCAACCAACGTCGATGCATCTGTGTCCAGGCTGGGCGGCTATAGTGAAAGCCATGTCGGAGTAGAAATCCACTGAGTTGCTGTCGGGCCTGGCGTAGGCTGCGTACCGCGGCAAGCCGTGCCCGGACCAAATCACGCATCGCCTCATGGGCAGTGTCGGGGATCCAGACCGCAGTCAATTCCCCGGCGCGATGTAACCTCGCCAGATTGTTGGCGTCGCGACGGTCCGTCTTGATACGATCGCCGGGCTTTTTGGGAATCAACGACGGCGCAACGACCACACAATCGTGCCCGGCATCCGCTAGCTGTCGCTGGATACCGTAACCGCAAGGACCTGCTTCATAGCAGAATTTTAAGGCTCGACCCGGCTGAACCAGCTTAGTCAGCAAGCGGGAGAGAGCCGCAGGGGTGTTGGCGATTTGGCCAAACGCACGTACGTCACCGCGCTCTCCGCCATCAGCAAGCGCTACCGCGATCGTCTCTTTGTTAACATCCAAACCAACATATGTGATAGTCTCGTTCATGGCCCGTCTCCTATGCATGAGGCTCTGTGCGAGGTTAACTTACGCAACCCTCGATACCTGCATATTGTGAGACGGGTCACCCGGTCCCCAGGCGAACATTTAGTCTAGTTGTTTGTGGCCACGAAGTCCGCCTTGAGTGACAATTTGCTATGTGGATGCTAGATCAGATTCGGATCATATGCCGGAGCACCACCACTTGAATGACGACGACGCAGAGGTGGGAAACCTGAGATCGGAGAACGTCCGGCTAAAAGCTGCAATAGCCGCGGTGAACGGGGTTCTGTGGACGAATGACGGCAGCGGGCGCATGGCAGGCGAGCAGCCCGGCTGGCAAGCGCTGACGGGCCAATCAGCTGGCCAGTACGTCGGGTATGGCTGGACGGACGCCATCCATCCGCACGACGTCGAAGAAACGGTCGCAGCCTGGAAAGACGCCGTTACAAGCAGAACTCCGTACGTCGTGGAGCACCGAGTGCGACGTGCCGACGGAGAATGGCGACTTTTCTCGGTCAAGGCAGTTCCGATCACAGGCGAAGATGGCTCCGTTATCGAATGGGTCGGCGTCCATACAGACGTGACGGATCAACGCGACGTCGCCAAAGCCTTGGCCGAGAGCGAGGACAACTATCGCAACGCCGTCGAGCTCAATCCGCAGACGACTTGGACCGCACGACCGGATGGCCAGCTCGACCGCGTCGCGGAACGTTGGCGGGAATGGACCGGCGGTAGTGGTCTTGGCTCGTCATGGGGTGAAGCCATGCACCCGGATGATCTCGAGCGCTCGGTCGACGTCTGGACGCGCTCCGTGACGACGGGCGAACCGTACGACATCGAGCACCGTGCCCGAATGGTGTGCGGCGAATATCATTGGATGCATTCGCGTGCCTATCCCCGACGCGACGAGAAGGGCCGCATCGTCAAATGGTACGGGTCTACCGAGGACATCGAAGAACGCAAGCGCGCTGAAGAAAAACTGCGCTCCAGCGAAGAACAGTTTCGGGGATTTGCACAGGCCGTTCCGAACCAGATCTGGACGGCGAAGCCAGACGGTTATCTCGACTGGTTCAACGACCGCGTCTACGACTATATCGGCGTCCAGCCGGGCTCGCTCGATGGCAAGGGAGCATGGGCGGCCAACGTCCACCCGGACGATATGACAACCGCTGCCGACGTTTGGCTGCGTTCACTTCAGACGGGCGAGGTCTACGAAACCGAGTTTCGCATCCGTAGCGCAGCCGGCGAGTACCGATGGTTCCTCGTACGCGCCGTCGCGGTCAAGTCGGACGACGGCAGGATAGCTCGGTGGATCGGCACGAACACTGACATCGAAGACAGCAAACGCCAGACCGAAGAACTCGCGCGCTTCGCGGCCACGCTTGAGGAGCAGGTGCTGATGCGCACCGGAGAGCTGATGGCCGCGGAAGAAGCTCTGCGTCAGTCACAGAAAATGGAGGCGGTTGGTCAGCTTACGGGAGGCTTGGCGCACGATTTCAACAATCTGCTGGCAGGCATTTCCGGTAGTCTTGAACTTATCCAGCGTCGCACGGCTAAAGGCCAGTTTGACGGTCTCGAGCGGTATGTCGTCGCAGGTCAGGAAGCGGCCAAGCGCGCCGCTGCCCTGACGCATAGGCTTTTGGCGTTCTCCCGTCGGCAGACGCTCGATCCCAGGCCGACCGACATCGATCGTCTGGTCGAGGGCATGGCGGAGATAGTCAAAAATACCATCGGGCCGTCCATTGCCCTGAAGATCGACGCCGTCGAAAACCCCTGGCCAGTCCTCGTCGATCCCAACCAGCTCGAAAACGCGCTACTCAATCTCTGCATCAATGCAAGAGATGCACTCCCGGATGGCGGTTCAATAATCGTCCGGTCCCGCAACCTGGATCTCAGTCGCCGAGACGTGTCCGGGCTCGATACTCTGCCCGGAGACTACCTTGCAGTCTCGATCGAGGACGACGGAGTTGGTATGCCGGCAGAAACGGTCGCAAGAGCGTTTGAACCGTTCTTCACGACGAAGCCGACTGGGCTCGGGACAGGGCTCGGTCTGTCGATGATCTACGGGTTCGCCCGTCAGTCCGGCGGCGCTGTCAAGATTTCATCGAGAGACGGCGAGGGAACGAATGTGACCCTCTACCTTCCTCGTCACGAGGTTGCGCAAGCGCCAGATGCTTTGGAAGAGCACGCCTTGGAGAGCGTGGTTTCGGCAAGCGGCCAGACGATCCTTGTGATCGATGATGAAGCGTTGATCAGAATGCTCGTCGTCGACACTCTCCAGGAGCTCGGTTACCAAACGCTTGAGGCAGGCGATGGCCCACAGGGGATGAGGCTGCTACGCTCCGACGCACGCATCGATCTATTGGTGACGGATGTCGGCCTGCCGAACGGAATGAATGGTCGGCAGGTCGCCGACGCCGCTAGGGAACTGCGGCCTGGTCTCAAGGTTCTCTTTATGACGGGCTATGCCGAGAATTCCGTACTGGATCGCGGCCATCTGGATCCTGATATGCAAATCATGACGAAGCCGTTCCAGATGGATGATTTCAGTCAGCGTATCAGGGAGATGGCAGGCCAAGGCAACGACATAACGCCGCGCGCTTGAGTTATTGGTCCGACGACCAGGGGAAATCCAAGAACTGATTTCGGGTTTCGAAACAAATATTCCCGTACATACGCAAATATTCGCCTCGCTTCGCGGGATCGAGGAACACGCCTTCAGGGTTCTTCAACTCACCTTCATAATCTTCAATGCTGGTGGCATTCAGAAGTTTCGGCAAGATATCCATGGCCTGAGGAACGCTTTTTCCTTCTAGCCAGTCGGCAGCGAACGAACCCAAGCCATATCCAAAGACTGGCGACGCCAAGCTCACGCTCGCCTTGTAAGGGCTCTGGGCATCTTTAAGTTCAGCAAGTGCATCAGGCTCGCCGTCGATGCCTCCGAGAAATTGTGACGGAGAGGCCTTTCCCGCTTCCCTCAGTGCCCGAAGTGCGCCGATCACCACTGTGTCAGCCCCCAAAACGACGTCGATCTTGGGATGAGCAAGAAGGATCAATTTCATCATCTCGTACCCACCCTCGACATTGACGGGGCTGGGCGAGATGTCCGCGACGATCCGCACATCTGGCAATTTGCCCAGGACGTCCCGCATGGCTTTGAACCGGGGCGCGAGAAACTGAAGGCTGTCATGGGTCAAAAGGACGACGTTGGCCCGTCCATCCAGCTTTTCCACGATGAAGTCGGACGCCGCCTGAGCCAGGCGCTTTCCGGTCAGATACTGCGGAGCATTGAGGATAGTTACGGCCGGAGGCGGAACGACGGTGCCAACATAAGTCCCTTTTGCGATCGCCGACCGCAGGGAAGGGGCGAGTGCGAGCGCATCTATGGGGGCTGCGACGAGTGCGCCCGTGTTTTTCGCCACCGCGGCATCGACTGCCGAGATCATTTTCGAAGAGTCGTCCTCAGCAAGCTCCACGGTGAATTTTAAGCCCCGGCGTTCAGCCGCCTGCGCCAACCCGAATTTGACTCCTTCCATGAACTGGCGGTCATTGTCCTGCAGAAAAACCAGGCTTCGATCGGCACCTGCAGGAGGTTTGCAAGCGGCAGCCATACTGTCGAACGCAGCCAGCTTAACTGGCGTGGTGATGCCCTCCGCCGTCGTCGCGGAAACCCCAAAAGCAGCGTAGAAACTCGACATCAGGACTGCAGAGATCATAGGTCGTGAAATCATGGCGGCGGCGATCTTTTTCAAAGGGGAATGATGATTGGTAGAGACCATAGCGGTCTCGCTTCACGATGGCACCGTCGGAAAAGAAAGGCTCGCGCTGGTTCCTGGGGATCGCGTCAGATATTCGATCGTCGCCCCCATACTCGAAGCCATCGCGTTCACAATGCGCGTTCCAAGCCCGGTCCCCTGGGCTGGACTGCCCTCGCGGCGACCGACGCCATCGTCTTCGACAGTCAATATTCCGAAGCCATTTCCCTGACGGGCCAGTACGACCCTGATTTCCCCGGATTGATCGGGATAGGCGTACTTCACCGCATTCATCACCCACTCGGATACGATGACCCCGAGGTTCACGCTCGCATCCGTTTTGAGCTTCATCGGCTCGAACTCGTATTTCAAAGAGATCGGGTTGGAAGACGCGGCAGTCATCTTGAATTGATCGAGTATTCCCATGAGGTATTCGTCAAGCGCAACCTCCTGTCCGTCTCCCGCCTCATAGAGACGTTTGTGAACCATGGCTATCGCATGCACTCGGGCCTTCGTTTCCTCCAAAGCGCTCTTTGCGAGATCATCAGTGAGCGAGCGGGCTTGTAGCGTGATCAACGAACTTACTAAGGTGAGGCTGTTGGCCACTCGATGGTTGACCTCCGAAAGTAGCACCTCGGCGCGGTCTTTCGCAGCGCGCATCTGATCCGTGGCAACCGCAAGCTCTGAGGTCCGCTCGGTGACCCTATTCTCTAGGTTGTCATTGGACCGAGAAAGTTCCCGCTGCGTGGCTTTGAGTTCCCGAGTGTATTTGATGACGATATAGATCGCTCCGCCCGCGAGAATAAGCATGATTCCGCCATTGACGAGCGATACCAGCCGAAGCCAGACGGCATTTTCCGTCTGTTCGTTCACCAGCTCGGCCAGCCGATCGTCCGCCGCCAGCGTGATACCCGTCACGAAGACGTTGATCTGGTCCATTTGGAGCTTGCCGCGGTTCGTGCGGATGAGCGAGAGCGCTTTTTCTCCGTCGCGAGCTTTCTTCAGCGCGATGGTTTCGTCCATTCCAGACATCTTGGCGCGCGCGACCTCGGTTAGGCGCTCAATCGCTGGCGACAGGTCCGGGTAGTCGGTCAAGGCGTCGGGCAGCAATGCCACGGCTGCTTCAGCCTTCTGTTTCGCCTGATCGTAGGGCGACAGATAAACCTCGTTGTCGGTGTACAGAAAACCGCGCTGGCTGGATTCCGCAGCCTGCAGAGCCGATCGCAGGTCCACGGCAATCGATTTCGAGTCCCTGGCTTTAAGGACGGCGTCTGACAGGTCTTGCGCGCGCGATGATAGCCACACGGACGAGCCGATGATGGCGAAAAGCGCGGCGATGCCTAAAATGACTAGGGCGAACGTTGAGCTTACAAATTGGCGCGAACTAATTGGCATACAGAATCCATGGCATAAGACGCAGACATACGCGAGTCGTGTTTTCGGATACCGCGACGAAACAGGCCCCCTTGCGTTTGCTTCGAACTCCTCTGCGTTCCGATGTCATTCCAGACAGACAGGGCGGTCGACGTCGACTTCGCGCAAGTTGTGAACGCGCTACTCAAACTCTGCATCGACGCCCGCGACGCGATGCCCGATGGCGGCCTGTGTGTTGACTAAGAACGAAGCTAAGGAACGTGGCCTCGAGCCGGGCCGGTATGTGTCTCTCTGCGTCATCGAGACAGGAACGGCATACCACGGAAGTCACCGAGCGCGCGTTCGATTCTTTTTACACGATCTCAGCCCATCTGCGACCTCGTTCCGCAGTGTGTCGGCAGCGCTCGCTCTCGCAGCATCATCAATCGTGTCGAACGAGATACCGTTAAGGTCTTCATCGAGTCCTTCAGAGTGCTTCACGTGCAGGAAGTTTATCGGCATAGGCTGCGGACCTCCGTTATGAACAGAGACGGCCGCAATTCTCTTCCGGCCCCGTGGCCGCCTCGGCGGCGGAATACACCTTCTTCTGACAGATGAACCTCTGGAGCCGACGCTGGAACAGGTCGTCGAGGAGATGAGGAGCGTGTGGACGGACCGCGAGATCGACGTGGCATTCGACTTCAGGCATCCCGTCCGTATCGACCACCCGCGTCTGGCGCAGCTGTTCTCGAACCTGCTCGGGAATGCGCTGACTCACGGCGCAGCTGATGCTCCGGTGCGGGTGAGGGCGTCGACTACGCCCGAGGCCTTCGAGCGTTGGGTCGCAAACGCTGGTGAACCGATCCCCGAGAATTCCATGGAGAGGCTGTTCCAGCCCTTTACGCGGCCCTTGGACAACATGGCAAAGCAGGGGTTAGGCCTGGGCCTCTACATTGCGTCCCAGATTGCTTCGGCGCACGGCGGCACGCTGTCGGTCGGCTCCTCCCCGGCGATTTACGTTTAAGCTGCCGTTGGATCAGATCGTTGAACTAAAACGGTAAACGGTCAAATGTCTGGAACAAATTGTCCTTCAGTTCCTTTACCGAAAATGAAAAACGCAGAATTCGCAAAACTCGAGGAACCCATCGCGCTTGTCGTAGACGACGAGCCTCTTATCCTGATGGACACGGCCGACATGTTATCCGACGAGGGGTTTGCGGTTGTCGAGGCCTCCAACGCTGATCAGGCGTACGAATTCCTAGACACGCATTCTTCGCTCCAGCTTCTTTTTACGGACGTTCAAATGCCCGGAAATCTTGATGGATTCGGCCTCGCTCGCGTGGTCGCAGAGCGCTGGCCACACATTTGCGTTGTGATAGCTTCAGGAGCTGCTGTTCCTGGGCCAGGCGACCTCCCGGGCAACGCGTTGTTTATCTCCAAGCCATTTACTGCGGAATTGGTCCACCAGGTGTTGAAAGAACACTCCATACAGCACTGAGGCGCTTAAATGAAAACCAGGTACTTCTTCGATGTGCATAATGGTGACGGATATGTCGCCGACGAAATGGGGATGCTTTTGACCTCCACAGCCAACATTCCCCAAGAGGTCGGCCGGATAATGTCTGACATTGCTCGTGACGAGCTTCCCTATGATGAACATCGTGGCATCATTACCGTGAAAGTCAGGGACGATAACGGAAGACCAATCTCAGTCGGATCACTGACTTTCACCTACGAGGTTGTGGCCGACTAATCCGTCAGTTGGCTGATCCAAGTCTTTTTGCTCAACGCAATGAAAATCACCCAATAGCGTTCCGCCCATGCTGCCATGGAGGTGCGCACGTTGCATATGTCGGGGTAGAACGATCGGTTTATAAGCAAGTTGACGAGGGCTGGACAGTGTATCCCCATGCTTCCACCCCTCCAGCACGACTGGCCCAGCTTCGGGCAGGTCTTTTTTCCAAGTAGGAGACTTGTCGTGCCACGAAACTTCTTTCACCTGGGGAGGCCGTCAGACCCTTGGCCAATACAAGGCGATAGTCCATCGGTACTCCAAAGGCGGTCGTGTCGTCACAAAACGAAACAGCCTTTGTAGCCGCAAACTATTAGGAAATTGGACGACGGCTAACCACTTCGGAAATTCTGGACGGTGCGTCGTTTTCAACGGTCGGCAGAGGGCCACCTGACACGCAACTCTCTGTAGCGTCCCGTCGTTAGATGATTTGGGGTCAAATGCGCGGTACCGATTGCCGTCCGTAGCCTTCAGCGGGTTCATCGTCGATCGGAACGGTGCCGTCGGGTGTTAGTTCGTAACTGCTTTCGGTAGGTCGCGGTCAGTCGGCTCAATATCTCATCAGGCGACAAACCCGTTCGGGTGGACAAGTCCTCGAGAAATTCCGGACCCAGCGCTTCCGACAGCTGTCGGTCATCGAGTTCGGTATTCGGCCCGGTTTCAACCCACGACTTCGCCGCATCGCCATGGCGGTTCTGTTGAAATTGCTTCAGCAGGTCGCCGAGGCCGCCGCCGAGCACGCTTCCCGAGGATGCGCCGCCGAGCAAGCCTCCTAGTCCGCCCAGACCGCCTGAACCTCCGCCTCCAAGGCCGCCAAGGAGTCCGCCGAGGGCCGCCTGATTGCCCGCCTGCGGTTCCGTCACCACGCTGCTGTTGAATACCCCGCAGAAGTTCACCAATCTTATCTCTGTTCTGAAATCCGGCCACTGCCAGGACTCCGAGGAGCTTTCAACGCGCTGCTTGCCATTTCAATTTTCTCCTGCTTCGCGAAGCGTCAATCGCCTTCGCCACAGCGTTCACGGAATGAAAAGGGCGACTGCCGCCGCCCTTTTCATGTTAAATCAGTCGCGACGTACACCTGTTGTCCCGTCAGTGCGGACAGCACCGTCGCGATCGTCATCGATTTCGACTTCGGTCTTGCGTACCGTGTCGGAAATCGTCTCTTCCCGCTGCTCTGCGGTCTTGCGGAGAGAAATCTCTTCGACGACGCGGGCATCCTTGGAAACGACGGCCTCTTCCCGATGCTCCTCGGCTTCGATGGTGCGATCAACGAAAGCGTCCTCGTTGCCAGTAAGTGGGCGGTCAACAGACCGTCGGGTGACTTCCACGTTCTCGTTACGAAGCGAGACGTTCTCGGTGACAGGGGTCTCGGTCACATAGGAGCGAACCTTCACGCGCCCGTTGGTGACGTCGCGTTTGCCGATTTGCAGCTCCTCCTCGACGACGGGGATGACTTCCTCGCCATCCGCTTCAAGCGTAGAGGTACTCGCCGATCCGCTCGTGCGGTCATAGGAGGATGCCGCGAAGGCTCCGTTTGACGTTTCCCGCGACCAGCCTTCCGATTCCCACGCCTTGGCGCGTTCGTCGAGATTGATACTGCCTTCGTCATCGAGGATGTCGAGTGCAGCATCGTGCAGGTCTAGCGGATAACCCGTCACGGTGACAAGGTAGCCGCCACGGCGGATGCCCTCGGCGTACGTGGTGCGGTCGTCGTCCGCGAGGAACAGCTCTCCGAGGTACGCCCAGAAACCCTTCCCTTCTTCAATTGGCGTCGTGGTGCCAGTTGTGTCGGCAATGATCTGAATGGACGATCTCGGAATACCCGCGGCGGCCAGACGCTCGATGGCGTTGTCCGCTTCAGAACGGTCGTCATAGAACGCCGTGATGGTATTGGAGCCGCCGTGCGGGGATGCTGCCTGATCAGTGTATGTCATTGTTTTTCCTCTCTATTGCTATTCTTCAATTCTCTCGACCGTCGCGGTCTGCTTGCGCAGGGTGACGGGGATGGTTACGTCCTCGGACGTGGCGATCTGTCGGATGCGGATTTCTTCGACGAGCAGGAGACGTTTTTCGACCACGACGATTTCCTTGACGATAGGAATTATGGTGGTGTCGCCCTCGACCCTCAGCTGGGGGATTGCATCGACTTCGCGATCCACCGGCTCGCGGGTGACCTCAACGCGGACGCCCGCCAGCGTTGCATGCGTCAACTCCTCCACCGAATTGCTGGATGTCGATATCCGCACGCGCCCCGTGACCACCCGTTCCTTGGCAATGCTAACGCTCTCTTCCACAAGCTGAATTTTGGTGTTCTCGTCAGCCATCGTCATTCGCCTTTGGGTTCAGCTGATAAACTTTGGACGCTCGATATTGTTCCGCGTCGGCCCGGGAGGCGCAGTCGGAAGCCAAGCATGGTTTGCGCGCGCTTCGGTTGGCGGAGGACGGTCCCGTTGCCAGCGCACAGCCGAGCCTACTGACAGACATATGGCTACAACGTGGCCGCGCTATCATGCTGGAAAAGGGGGGAAATTGGCGATATCTAACAATGTCCGGAGTACTGAGAACCCGAGGATCAAGCGGCTTCTGCGCGCTGACGGCATTTCTGTCGGCTCGTTCGCTCTTCTGCTGGAAAAAGCCGCAAGCCAACGGAATGTCCAGGCGGTTCGGAGCTTCGGGGTCAATGCCGAAGTTTCACGCCCGATATGTAAGTGATCCTGGCGAAGCGGCGCGCGCCTCGCGAATGATGATGAAATCCGAGATTTCGCGGGTTGACTGGCCGTAGATTGGGATTCGACCAGCTGCTTCGCTCTTCATACTGACATTTGTCTCACACCTCAGGTGTAGCGCGGAGGCGGAAAGTGTCGAAGCCCACATGCATGGGCAGCCCGCGACATCAATGATGGATCACTTGTCCAGCGCCCAGTTCTGGTTCGAGTCCTTACAAAACTGGCAAAGTGAATTCCTCTCCACCGCGGTCGTGGTGGTGCTGTCGATTTTCCTGCGATTCAAAGGGTCGCCAGAGTTGAAGCTAGTCGCTTGTCCCCATAGCGAAACGAGTGACTAACGCCGTGAGGGCCTTCAAACGCGGCGCTTAAACCACTTTATTCATCGAGGTTGCATCCCATAATCCCCGAAATTCCGAAAGCTCCCACTCGCGCTGTGGCAATGCTCCGGTTAATCGGGTTCCACGTCCGTTGCAGGGGGCGGATCCCATTTCTGTCTTCTCCGCTCCTCCCGAACACTCCGATACAGCCGAAGCATTTCCGCCATGTCGATCTCGCGATGGACCCAGCGTTCAGCCAATGACAGAAAGTGGGCGTCCTCTGCGATGGGGCGACCCGCGACCCCCTCGGCTACGATCAGCCTTTGAATAGTCGCCCGACGGCTTTCGATACTCATTGAATCCCTCAGTCCTCAGCAAAGAGGCCCGCCGGAGCGGGCCTCTGGTGTCCAATTGCGTGAATGTATCAAGCAACCTTCTTTTTAGCACCCTTCGGGTTCGCCGACGCTTCGCCGAGCTGCGTCAGAATCTCGTCGGTCGCGAGTTCTTCCTGCAGATTGGCGTCGAGCAAAGTCACGGCTTCGGTGTGGCCAAGCTGCTCGGCCCAGGACTTCAGCGTGCCATATCGAGCGATCTCGTAGTGTTCGACCGCCGGTGCCGACGAGATCAGGCCAGCGTCAAGAGCGACGGAGCCCTTGTATTCCTCCATGATCTCTTCGCCTTCGGCGATGATGCCCTGGATGGCTTCGCAGGTCTTGCCGCGAGCGGCCTTTCCAACGATGTCAAACACCTGCTGCAGGCGCTCGATCTGACCGTCGGTTTCGTCCTTGTGCTTCAGGAAGGCGGCCTTGCCCTCCGGCGATTGCGCAGCGCGGGCCATCTTTGGTAGAGCCTTCAAAATCTGCTTTTCAGCGAAATAGATGTCTTTGAGCGTGTCCAGGAACAGGTCGTCGAGTGTCTTCTCAGCCATTGTGGTTCTCCCGATAGGGGTGTGAGGTTGAATGCGCGGTAGAACTCCCTTGCCTGGAAATTGTTTCGTGCGGAACCACCGGGCTGTCACGTAGTTGCCAGAGGGACCCATGCCAAATCTTGGAAATTGGAGGCACCTTTGCGTCTACATGCAGCGAATGTTCGCCGAAGATACGCCGACGCATGTCGACTGGTTGAATGACGTTTTACCGCAGGTGGAAGAGCGGGCGAGAACGTTTCCGGAGAAAACGATTCTTCACGGGCTTCATTCCACCAGTTCGCGCCGAAGACATTTCGGGCACTTGGCAGGGAGTATTGTCGCAAATGGCGGATGCTTACCCGCAGACACATGCCAGCCGAAATGACAGTTCTTGTTTGATGCGTTCACGCGATAGTTCCCGACGCTGCAAGAAACTTATTCCCACGCGCATCTTTTTGAATTCCACGCGTTTTGGGGAGGACAGACGGATTCAATAAAAGGAGAGCAGTGATGACCAAACGTGAGCTGATCGATACCTGGACTGAACAACGCTACGTGCGCCGCGACAAAGAGGGTGGCTTCAAGGAGTCGGTGGACGTCGGCAAGTCCCTGGCTGCAGAATCGCCGGGAGAATTCAAAGACCAAGGCTGGACCCGGCGTAAGTAATAAGGGCGATCATAATCCGTCAAAGTAACTTCTGCTCTGATGAAAACCAATTTCGCAACGTGATGCATTGCCCTGGGAGGGACGCGCGCATATTGAAACACAGCCCGCGATGCGGGTTGCAGGGGGTAGAGAACATGACCGGAAAAAATGCGGACGTAGCCAAGGTTGCAGCAGCGCTTGAGCGACTTGATCTCGATCTACGCGGTATGGAGGCGACATCTTCCTTTGCCGACCTTGCCCGATTACTCGAGACTGCGCTTGCTCAAGCATTGGACGAGCCCCTGATGCACGAGGCTCTGGAGACCCTCGACGGGCACTGCTCTGATAAACTCTTGAAGATGCTGAGATCGCGGTCGCGTGCTGTGCCAGCGTCGTCGCTACAACACTGAGCCGCCTAAGGCCGACGAGTTTCCAGCACGCGAACGACGATCTCATCCTGTTCGAAATCCCGCTCAAGTCCAACAACTCCGCCACCAGATATCGTCGATCGTTTCCAGCATGACTTCCGCAACAACGATAACGTCCCGCTCAACCTTGCCGTCGTCCTTCCATAGGCCTTCGGCAGGCGCATTCCGGTAGAACGTCACGCCTCCGAACCTCTCGGTAAGTTCAGCTCGGACTCCGTCGAACCTGGCTTGAGTATCGCCCTCCGGAGAGACGGGTGTCGTAAAGACCTCCGGTACGTGCCGTTCGGAGATGAAGCTGGCGACATCGATCATGAAGGTGCGCTACTGCCATAACCAGACGTGACGTCAAGCGGAGTCCTATGTCCCATTCCGGCGATGCTGTAGAATTCGAGAACCTCTCGGCCCTGAGGCTGCGACCAGGACTGCTGCGTATGGCCGTCCACCAACTCTACCACGTTTGGCTTTTTTTCGGCGCAGTGAACGCCACGCCACTGCTCGATGATTGACAGCGCATTCGCAGGCACAACGGTTGAGTCCTTCGTTCCCTGCCAGACCGAAATCGTCGGCCACGGCCCTTTGTGATTTGAGGCCTTGCGAAGTAGATCTTGCAGCGCAGCCGTCGGTGGCAGGCCATGGCCGCGCATTCTGTCAAATGCTTCCGGGACGGTCGTCGCCGTTCCGTAGGGCAGACCCGCGATGATCGAACGGTCCGCTGATATATCGGGGTTCGTCGCGAGCATGACGTTCGAGCCTTGCCTTCCAGTCCGCCGGGATTGGAACCGCACGGGCAAAGGTCAGCCTGTTCTCATGAGGGGTGATCGGCGCATGAAAGGATCTCAGCGTAAGCGACATTTTGCTCCCACCTAGACAAATTCCCCAACTACTGAGTGGGCGTAAGGCCGTTACCCAGCACTCAACACTGCCCTTGAAGATGCCCGGCTTCCGGGTCATAGGTCATGCCACGCGATATCTTGGGGAACATAACGCCATGGCTGATCCGACCTTGAAGAGCTTGTCCCGCAATCGGCCCGCAGCATTTTTTGGCGGAGCTGCTATCGGCACTCTCGGTGGGCTGATCGGTCTTGGTGGTGCTGAGTTCCGGCTGCCTCTGCTCATCGGCCCGTTCGGCTTCGCCGCGTTGGAAGCCGTGATCCTCAACAAGGCCATGAGCCTGGTCGTCGTCGCTTTCGCTCTGCCATTTCGAGCGGCGACTGTTCCCTTCGACCAGATTGCGGTGCACTGGCCAATTATCGTCAACCTTCTGGCTGGGAGCCTGGCTGGTGCCTGGCTAGGCGCGGGTTGGGCAACCCGACTGAAGTCTGAGACGCTCTACAAAGTGATTGCGGTTATGCTGCTCATGATCGCGGTCGTGCTGGTATTCGGTCACGACATCGCAGGAGGTTCGGCACTCGTCACCGGGACTTCGCAGATCATAGCAGGCGTGATCGCGGGGTTGATCATTGGCATTGTCGCATCCTTGCTGGGTGTCGCTGGTGGCGAACTCTTGATACCAACCCTCATTCTTCTGTTCGGAGCGGACATCAAGCTCGCTGGAAGTCTCTCTCTGGCGGTGAGCCTGCCGACCATGATTGTTGGCTTTACCCGCTACAGCCGCGACCAGAGCTTTGCCGTTATCAGAAGAAACCGGATGTTCTTGCTCGTCATGGCCGCCGGGTCGATCCTTGGCACATTCATGGGCGGACAGTTCCTGGGGATTGTTCCGAGTGCCGTGCTGCTGCCAGGTCTCGCCTTGATCCTCGTGATCTCTGCGATCAAGGTGAGGCGGCACGCGTGACTTTAAGCGTCCTGCCTGCGACGGCGTGATCTTCAGCGGTCTTGCGAAAGGAATTTCCAAGGCAGTAATTCGTTGATCAGGCTCTGCTTGTGACCGTTGACGATGGCGGTGAGCGTGGCTGTCAGATAGGCCAACGGATCGACGGCATTGAGCTTGCAAGTTTCAACCAGCGAGGCGATGGTCGCCCAGTTCTCGGCTCCGGCATCGTGCCCCGCAAACGGTGTGTTCTTGCGATTGAGGGCTATCGGCCGGATGGTTCGCTCGACGCTATTGTTGTCGATCTCGATGCGGCCATCGGTCAGGAAGAGCTTCAAGCCGTCCCAGTATTTGGCAATGTAGGCCAAAGCCTCGCCGAAGGAACTACTGATCTATTTAGTTCGTCGCGACCCGGAGCTCCTCAACGAGCAGTTCGAACCGACGACGATCGTCATCAGTCAACGAATCTATCCGATTGCGCCAAAGGGCATTCGCAGCCTCCGGTTCCTCCTCAGCAATCCGAACGAAGGCGCGATGGCTATCCAATCGCCCAGTGCCGCCGACCTCCAAATATTTGGCGGCGAGGTATTCGATAGCGTCCAATTCCATGATTTTGTTCCTGCTTCGCCGTCAGCCGATCCCGGGGATCTGGCCCATGTGAAAGACCAACATCTCCGGGCCATAATACCCAATGGCAGGATCTACCGCTTGTTTACAGACTGCAACACCGTCATGCGTCGGTGCGATAGAGCGTGCTTCTTCGATGGCGGCCATTTCAGATTTGAGATGACGCGGGGGGATTGCGCTATGGAGGTCGCCGTTGGCATTCATATCGTAAGCTTTTATCACATAAACGTCCTGACGCCCCATCATTACTTTCTCCCTTTGCCTCCGCTGGATGCTGTAACGTCATGTGTTCCAGCGGCATCCGACGCTGAACAGTCTGTGCTGCGACACCATTGAGAGATTATGAGCACTTTAAGCACTTTCTAGAATGAACGCCACTCGTCGGCCAGCCGGACGCCGACGGAGAAACGCGTCAGATTGAACGCCGCTCCAAAAACCTGTCGCCCACGCGCACATCCAGCTCTGATGAGGTTCAGCCGCACTGGCGGGTGCTTTTCGTGGGGCAGTGCGGAGCACCACTGCGAAAAAGGACCATGGATACGGGAATTGCGATCTTTCGAACTGGCCCATTCGTCTGAGTTGATGGAAGGACGTAGATCACTTTGCCTTCGTCCGGTCCTTACATTATCGCTAGGCCTTAGTGAGCGATCCCGATGATCCCTGCACTGGGTCGGTCTCGGGAACAGGCAATGCCGAAATCCTGAATAGCATCTCGGGTGAGGGCGAGGCGGTCTGTATATCGGCACGCTGGCCGACTGGGTATGCGCCAACGACCTCGAAGTCTCGCGAACAGCCCAGGTTCATGTGTCCTGTCCCAGCTGGCAAAATCAGGCAATCACCCGTTGCGACTTCGATTGCCCGTCCGTCTGGACCACCGATCAACAGGGTTGCGCTTCCATGGCCGACACCCAAGACCTCGTGAGCGCCTGAATGATAATGCTGGTAGTCGAAAACGCCATTTCGCCAGATGCCGGTCCAGCCGTTTGCGGCGAACATGTTTTCGAAATCCTGCGAGGATGCCTCGCTTGATAGGGCATTCTTGTATAGGAGAACAGGGAGCCTCTGGTTGTTAGGAACCCATTCGCTGTAGGGAAAGATAATCTTGTCGACGATCATGTTGGCGTCCTCTCATGCGAACAGATGGTAGGCGGCCTCCACTGCAAATCAATGGTCCGAACAATCAACCGGTTCCAGTATTCGCCGGAACCGCAGGATTGAAACATTTCAAGCGGCAAGGAAGCAAACGCGCATCGACGACGTGAAGCCCCATCGTCGCATTTTTACCCAGTCTGCCGTTGCCGTTTCTCATCGGATTGCCTGCTAGGCTTCCTGACCTCGATACCCACCGTCTCATCCCATCAATGTTGCCGAACATCCAACGGTTCAGATGTGCCCGCCTTTAGGTCACAAACGCAACCTCCGTTCCCATCCCAGCGGCGATGCCGCAATTCTATTCACAATTGCTGAGAAACTACAGAACTTCGTTTCTATATAAAATTAATAGATTCTATAGTTTGTTCGTCGAAGCTGGGACGTTGACCTGGCCATGGAGAGGTCCGTTTCAAACGCAGTTGATGTGGCGTTTGGCGGCAAAGTCTAAGGATCAAAGATGACACGCAAGATCAGGCTTGGAGCGTTTCTTCCCGGTGGCGGACAGCATGTGGCATCGTGGCGGCATCCCGATCAGCCCGCTGATGGCGCAACCAGTTTCGAGTTTCACAAACAACTCGCGTTGACGGCGGAGCGCGGATTATTCGATGCGTACTTCCTGGCTGACAACCTCGCCATTGGCCTCGGCGGTGCCCGCGAAGGCGGCAATGCCAAGGTGGCGGGTTTCGAACCGGTGACGCTGTTTTCGGCCCTCGCACCGTTCACAACCCATCTCGGCTTCATAGCCACCTCGTCGACCACCTATGAAGAGCCCTACACGACGGCGCGTAAATTCGCCTCGCTGGACCTTATCTCGGAAGGCCGCGCCGGGTGGAATGTCGTCACCACAACCGGCGACCTGACGGCGCAGAACTTCAACCTTGATACACAGCTGCCCCATGCCGAGCGATATCGCCGCGCCGCCGAGCATGTCGACGTCGTCAAGAAGCTCTGGGATAGTTTCGAGGACGACGCGTTCATTCGCAACAAGGAAACGGGCGTGTTCTTCGACCCAGCAAAGGTGCACGAAACCGATCATCGCGGCGAAAAGTTCAAGGTGCGCGGTCCGCTCAATATTTCGCGGTCGCCACAGGGTTATCCGGTCATCGTACAGGCCGGTCAGTCGGAAGACGGACGCAGTTTGGCTGCGGCCACGGCTGAGGTGATCTTCACCGCCCATCAGCACATCGAGACCGCCCAGGAGTTCTACCGGGACATCAAGGCCCGTGCCCGCGGTCTGGGGCGCAATCCGGACCACATTCTCGTCATGCCCGGCGTCTCGGCCTTTGTCGGCAGGACGCACGAGGAGGCCCGCGAAAAATACGATCGCCTGACCTCTCTGATCGTCGAAGAGGACGGGATTGGCCTTCTCAACGGCCTGACTGGCGGCACGCTCGACCTGCACGGCTACGACCTCGACGGGCCTCTGCCGGCAGCGCCGCCGACGGAGGGCATGAAGAGCCGCCAGGCGCTCATTCGCCAGATCGCCGACGAAAACAACTTCTCGATCCGCCAGCTGTACCAGTGGATCGCATCCGCCCGTGGCCACTACACCATCGTCGGCACGCCTGAGTCGATTGTCGATACGCTGCAACAATGGTTCGAGAACGAAGCGGCCGATGGCTTTAACATCCTGCCGCCTTGGCTTCCGACAACGCTCGATGACTTTGTCGACTTGGTGATCCCCGAACTGCAGCGTCGCGGCCTATTTCGAACGGCCTATGAGGGCAAAACTCTCCGGGAGAATCTCGGCCTTCCTTTCCCGATCAATCGTTGGGCGGCAGAAAATGCCACCCTCCAGGCTGCCGAATAGGGAGGTACGGAACATGGCATATGACGTCACTTCGGTTCTTCCCACAGGCCTTGGCCTGCATGGCGACGGACCCGGCACCTCGGTTTTCGCATCTCGCGTTCGCGGCTTGCTGCGCCAGTTCCTGGCGCGCTATGGTGTGATCCTCAGCTTCCTCCTGCTCTGGCAGGTGGCAAGCACGCGGGGCTGGGTCAACCCGGCCATCTTCCCGCCGCTCGACCAGATCCTCTCCGCGCTCTGGAATGGTATTGCCAGCGGCGCATTGCTGGACGATATCGCGATCAGCTTCCAGCGCTCCGGCATGGCCTTTGTTGCCGCCGTTGTGGTCGGCATTCCGCTCGGCCTGTTCATGGGCCAGATCCGGCCGGTCGAGCAGGCGCTCGATCCGATTCTGCAGCTCTTCCGCCAGACGTCGGCGCTGGCGCTCTACCCGGTCTTCATCCTGCTGCTCGGGCTCGGCGAAACATCGAAAGTCTTTGTAATCTTCTGGGCAACGCTGTTTCCAATCCTCTTGGCCACGATCGGTGGCGTCAAGGAAGTGGACAAGAAATTGATCGAGATGGCGCGAACCTACGGTGCCGGATCGCTGACGATCTTCCGCCGCGTCATCCTGCCTGCCTCCGTGCCGGCAATCTTTGTCGGATTGCGTCTCTCCGCTACGACAGCGCTTCTCCTGCTGATCGCCGCCGAGATGATCGGTGCCAACAAGGGGATCGGCTTCCAGGTGATGAATGCCCAGTACAATTTCCAGATCCCCCTGATGTTTGCGGCAATCCTCCTACTGGCGTTCCTGGGGCTGGCTGCAAACGCCCTGCTTGTCATCCTGCAGCGCCGGCTGTGCCGCTGGTCCCAGCCCGGCGCTTGATCTGCTTAAACTCGATTTTTCACTCTTCACAAGGAAATGATGATGACCTTCCTCCCACGCAATTTTCTCCTGCCGGCAGCAATCGCCCTTGGTTTTGCAACGCCTGCCGCAGCCGCCGACGAGGTGAAGCTGCGCTACCTCGCCAGCCAAGGTGGGCTCGCCGCCCATGAACTCGCACAGGAACTCGGCTATTTCGACGGGACCGGCATCGCCATAGAAAACGTCGGCTATGCGCAGGGCGGACCGGCCTCCCTGATCGCTCTGGCATCCGGTGACGTCGAGATCGGCAGTGCCGCGACCTCCGCCGTGCTGAACTCGATCATCGGCGGCAATGATTTCATCGCTGCCTACCCGTCGAACGGCATCAACAGCGAAGTCCAGTCGATCTTCTATGTGCTCGATGACAGCCCAATCAAGGACATCAAGGACATTGCCGGCAAGAGCATCGCGGTCAACACGCTCGGCGCGCATCTCGACTACACCATCCGCGAAGCCCTCCACTCGGTCGGCCTGCCGACGGACGCTGCCAATCAGGTCGTCGTTCCCGGACCCCAGCTCGAACAGGTGTTGCGTTCCAAGCAGGTCGATGTCTCGGCCTTCGGCTACTGGCAGACGACCTTCGAGGGCGTTGCCCGCAAAAATGGTGGCCTGCGCGCGATCTTCAACGATACCGACGTGCTCGGCGACATCGCGGGCGGCTTCGTCGTGCTGAGCCGGGAGTTTGTGAAAGAGCATCCCGAAGCCTCGAAGATCTTTGTCGAGCAGTCGGCCCGCGCGCTGGACTATGCCCGCGAGCATCCGGAGGAAATCAAGAAAGTCTTCGCCAAGGCGCTTTCCGTGCGTGGTGAAAACCCGGATATCGCGCAGTATTTCCGTGGTTACGGCGTGCGTACCGGTGGTCTGCCGGTCGAGCGTGACATCCAGTTCTGGATCGATGTCCTGGTGCGCGAAGGCAAGCTGAAGGAAGGCCAGCTCGCAGCCAAGGACATCCTCTTCTCGACCGATACCAAATCGGCAAGCAACTGAGGAACCGCGATGACCAGCACGCGGGACACGCGCCGCGGGGAGGTGACGATCCGCCACCTCTTCAAATCCTACCGCCTCAATGGCACGGCGCTGCCGGTGCTGAAGGACATCAACCTCCACGTTCGCTCCGGTGAAAGCCTCGCCATAGTCGGTGCGAGCGGCTCTGGAAAGACCACGTTGCTCCGGGTACTGGCGGGGCTTGAAGATGCCGATACGGGGGTGGTTCTCGTCGATGGCAAGGAAGTGCAGGGTGTCGGCACCGAGCGCGCCGTCATCTTCCAGGAACCACGGCTTCTGCCCTGGCTGACGGTGCTAGACAATGTTGCCTTCGGACTGGAAACCGGCGGGCTGTCGCGCGAGCAGGCGAGGGGGCGGGCGAGCCACTATGTTCGGCTTGTCGGCCTGCAGCCGTTCGAGACGGCCTATCCGCGGCAATTGTCCGGCGGCATGGCACAGCGTGTCGGCATCGCCCGGGCGCTCGCCGTCCAGCCGGAAATCCTGCTTCTCGACGAGCCGCTGGGCGCGCTCGACGCAATGACCAAGATCGAGATGCAGCAGGAGCTCGCACGGATCTGGTACGAGGAGGACGTGACGACCATCCTCGTCACGCACGATCTGGAAGAGGCTATCTATCTGGCCGACCGGATCCTGATCCTGCCGCGCGACAAGGGCGGCGAGCCACGGCTGATCCCGATCGATCTGCCCCGACCGCGCGATCGCAGTGCCCCGGAATTCGTGCGGCATCGTGAAGAATTGCTGAAGCTGTTCGGTCTACACTGACCTGCTTCTATGCGAAGCCTTCCGAGGGGCCAGCCCTCCGGTTGAGTTCTTGTCAGAAAAGCTCCCACCAATTGCCATCATGCGCTAAATTTGCGTCGTCATCATTATCTAGCTTCTGCCGCTGATGGCCGGCTGCACAGCGCAAAGTGGTGCCGTAGAAGAGGGGACCGTGGCCGCCATGCGCGAACGCTACGATCTCGATCAGTCGATCGATTTCCATAATACAAGTTGACTGCCGGCGATCGTCATGCATAGCGACTTCGGCATTTCTTTCCAGCTTGGAAAGCCGGTGACTGAGCTGATCTACAGCTGCGTCGGCTTCTCCCCCAATCGGTCATTCCAGCCAAGCCAGGCTCCTGGCTCGCCTAGTGGCTGGGTGACAGAAGGCTTTGCAATAACAGGGTCGTTGGTTCTGATCCCATCAAGGCGACCAAGGCAGCGGGTCTCGATGTCGTTAGTGGCCCGCCGATAACATTACGCGTAACGTCGTCATCGACACGATGGGGATCGAAAAGGTGACCCGTTAAGCGTTACCCTCCCTTCCATGGTTCTCTCCTGGGTTGCGGTTGAGGCTATCAGTAGCGGGCGAACCGGCAAAGCGCACATGATTCTGGACAAGCGCGCCTGTCGTCATAGGCGCTTGGTTCGCCGGTGGCTTTTCTGTTGACCGAAAATGTTTTTGGCCCCTGTCCGAATGGCGGCTCTGGCCGCGTCAGTGCAGAGCCGGATAGTCCGCCTCAGCAACCAAGGACAGGGACCCAAAATGCAATACATGCAGATGTTTTATGAGAACGAGGCCGAGATCGCCGCCCAGCGCGACCAGGCCGAACGTGCCGGACCCTATTGGGATGCCTGGAACGCCTATGTCAATGCGCTGTACAAGTCAGGCGTCGTCCTCAAGGGCGACCCGCTCATGCCCCCTGCGGCGGCAACCACGGTACGGCTTGAAGGCGGCAACCGCCTGGTGCAGGACGGACCAGTGGCGGCTACCAAGGAACAGCTGGGCGGTTATGTCGTGATCGAGGTACCGGACCTCGATGCGGCGCTGTCCTGGGCGGCGCTCAGCCCTTCGGCTTCCCACGGGGCTACCGAAGTGCGCCCCGTGCAGCATCTGCCCACCCAACGCTGAGCGGTGGACGGCAGCCTTCAAGAACACGGGCGGCGGGCGGCGGAGAACGCTGCCCGCACCTCCTATGGGCGCCTCCTCGCCTATCTCGCGCGAGCATGGCGCGACGTGGCGGCGGCTGAAGATGCACTCGCGGAGGTCTTTGCCCAAGCGCTCGACATCTGGCCCACGAAAGGCGTGCCGGCCAGCCCCGATGCCTGGCTGATAGTGGCGGCGCAAAACTGGCTGCGCGATGGCGCGCAGGCGCGGAAAACACGCGAACAAACGACCAGCAGCCTCCTGGTGCTGGCACCGACAGAAATCGAGGAAATGCCCCTGATCGCCGCCAAGCGGCCGCCTGTCGTCATAAGCGCTGGGTTCGCCGGTGGCTGTTCTGTTGGCCGAAAAAGTTTTAGGCTCTGTCCGAATGGCAGCTCTACCCGCGTCAGTGTTGTAGAGCCGGATGATCCGCCTCAGCAACCAAGGACAGGGACCCAAAATGCAATACATGCTGATATTTTATGAGAACGAGGCCGAGTTCGCCAAGATCGACAACCCCGAACAAGCCGGACCCTATTGGGGGGCCTGGAACGCCTATATCGGTGCGCTGTACGAATCGGGTGTGGTGATCAAGGGCGATGCGCTGAGGCCGCCCTCCACGGCTACCACGGTGCGCCTTCAAGCCGGTAAACGCCTGGTGCAGGACGGGCCGGTGGCCGCTACTAAGGAACAGCTGGCCGGTTACGTCGTGATCGAGGTACCGGACCTCGATGCGGCGCTGTCCTGGGCGGCGCGCAGCCCTGCGGCTTCCAACGGGGCTACCGAAGTGCGCCCCGTGCTGCCTCCGCCCAACCAAGGCTAAGCGGTGGACGGCAGCCTTCACGAACACGGGCGGCGGGCGGCGGAGAACGCCGCCCGCACGTCTTATGGGCGCCTTCTCGCGTATCTTGCGCGGAAATGGCGGGACGTGGCCGCAGCCGAAGACGCCCTGGCCGAGGCGTTTGCCCGGGCGCTCGACATCTGGCCTACACAAGGCGTGCCGGCCAACCCCGATGCCTGGCTGATGGTAGCAGCGCGAAACCGGCTGCGCGATGGCGCGCGGGCGCGGAAAACACGCGAACAAATGGCCATCAGCCTCCTGGTGCTGGCACCTACAGAAACCGAGGAAATGCCTAGGATTGCCGACAAGCGGCTGGAGCTGATGTTTGTGTGCGGCCACCCGGCAATCGATGCTGCCGCGCGCACGCCGCTGATGCTGCAAACAGTGCTCGGGTTGACGGCGGAGCGTATTGCATCTTCGTTCCTGGTTTCGCCCGATACGATGGGGCGGCGGCTAAGCCGGGCCAAGGCGCGCATCAAGTACACGGGGATTGCCTTTGAAATGCCAGAGGAAGACGAACTGGGTGAGCGCATGGGCGATGTGCTCGAGGCGATCTACGCCGCTTATGGGCAGGGCTGGGACAGCACGGGTAGCGACGATCAGACGCGCAAGGGGCTGACCGAAGAAGCGATCTGGCTGGCGCGGGTGCTGGCGGAACTGCGGCCAGAAGACGCCGAGGCGCGGGGCCTTCTGGCGCTGATGCTGTTTTGCGAAAGCCGCAGCGCCGCGCGGCGGGTGGAGGGGCGCTATGTGCCGCTGGCCGAGCAGGATACGGCGCTCTGGAATCTGCCGATGGCGCGCGAGGCTGAGGAAAAATTGCGAACTGCCGGAGGGCTCAAGCAGCCAGGACGTTTCCAGCTGGAGGCGGCGATCCAGTCGGTGTTGGTGCAATCGCGCCTGATGGGCGCGGATTTGCGCCTGCCGGCGTGGACGCTGCATGGGCTATTGGCGCAGAAGGCACCCACGATCGGCAATCTGGTGGGGCTGGCGGCAGCCACTGCCGAGATGCATGGCGCTGAAGCGGGTCTTCATGAACTGGCTCAGCTGCCCGAAGCGATGACGGGGGACTACCAACCGTTCTGGGCACTCAAGGCGCAATTGCTGCAGCAGCTGGGCGCCGACCAACAAGCCACTGCAACGGCTTTCAGGCGGGCCATCGCTTTGACGGAGGATGGGGCTGTGCGCGCATATCTCATTGGCAAGTCAACGCAACAGGCTAGTTGAGCAACGGGACAGGCGATGAGTTTTTATTCATTTGGGTTCCAGGGGGTGGTCGATACTTCTCGACCATGAGAAGTATCTTTATTCCGTGATCTACCTGCCGGCCGAGATCGCCGCCCAGCTGCCGCTCGCTGTTCATCCGCGGCTGCGCGTCGAAGTGAAATCAACGATTATCCGTTTTCCGGCGCGTTCATCCCGTCCTCGAAGGGCCATCACCTAATCCTTGGTTCGGTACGGCTCAAAGCCATGGGCCTCAAGGTCGGCATGCCGGTCGAGCTGCGCTTCAACATTGCCGACCGGGACGGCGTCGACGTTCCTGAGGAACTGCCTGGCGCCCTGTTTGCTACCAAGGCGGCGCAGCACCCTGGGACGCGCTGACGCCGGGCAAAATTCCGGCAAGGTCTACGAGAACGAATATTTTATCCTGTTCAAGATCCGCGACGGAAAGATCGCGAGTGTGAGGGAATATACCAACCTTATGCACGTGGAGGAGACGTTTGGCTGAGGCGCGTCTGGGTTGTTAGGTACGGTCGCATCGACCTCGTGAAGGCTGTGCGCCGATGTCCAGTCAGCAGCCCCCTTGCTTCGTTCTGCAGCCGAATGCAACAATAACATGCGCTAATGGGCGATCGAGGGACGTGCATACTACCAAAAATGGTTCTTGGCCGCGCTTCTGGTCAACGAGTTTGCGCTCACAGAACTTGGTCGCGCTTTCTATAACCCTGCTTACAACCTACAGCGAAGAGGTTTGCTCCAACCAACGCAACCCAGGGCAATGCGGCATTGACGCAAGACTGGTCTGAATTCTGAGCGTAAAGAGGTACGTCCTAAAAAATGGGCCGCAACCTGCGATTCAGACGCCATCGTCTCTCTTGGCACTGGGATTCTAGGGGGCTTCAATGCGGTTTCCGGGGTAGAGCTCAAGTCTCGGGCGAGAAACAGCGGCCGGGGATACGCGATGCATTGGACTTCCGGTGCCACCCCTCCAATTGCGCTTAGCGGAGGTGACGATTTCGAGATTGATCTGACGACTGCCGAGTTACTGGGCTCGCGGAGCGATACCAGCCAGCCGGTATTTTGGAGAAACGGCTATGGCAAGGGTAAAATATACGTACTTTGTGTTCCGTTAGAGGCCGAGATGGTGCAGAGCCCGCGAGGATATGCCGAACTTGAAAGTAACCCTATCTGGCAAATTTATAAAATGCTCGCGGAGCACGCCGTACATCAGCGTCTGGTGACCATACAGGAGCCCAAAGTTGCAGCAACAGAACATAAGCTGAGCGACGGCTCGACCGTCGTTGCGTTGTTGAACCACCACATCGAGGATTTGACCGTCGAGATGGTGGTCAACGTGTCAGGTATGATAGAGACATTGAGAGGCGAAATTCCTTCGAAGACCGCAAACGCTTTCAAAATATTGATAAAAGCGATGGATGGGGCTGTGCTTCACATTCGACCCTAGCGTAAACCTGATTATGTTGGATTCTTCGGGATAGCCAATGCTTCGTAGCTGACCTTGAGTTTCACCGGGCCTTTCTGGCATCTGTCGAGTCTGACCTTCTGTCGCAGGTCTTCGAAGTTATCGAGGCAGCGCTCGGCCGCCTCCTGGACATGCGAGCGCGCGGGGATACACCACCCAAATGATCGGGATGGAAGAAAGCCAAGCTTTGCACGAAGCGGTCTTCGTTGAGTTCGAGCGCCGAGACCCCGTTGCAGCAAAGGCGGCAATGCGTCGGCTCATCGAACGGGCGATCAGCGACGCGCATGATGGTTTCAAGCAAAAAAACCCTTGAGGATAAACATATGATGGATGTAAAACTCACCGATTCTTTAATCGGTGCGGTCGCTGCACGCCTTGGGGCGCACGATTTCAAACGTTGGTTCTACGGCGATTCCGTGGGTTTTGAAGGGCTGATCGCTGCATCCGACAATGCTGGGGCAGCCTGGTTGGTTCAACTTCAGCCACGGTTTCTTTCGGGCGTGGGCAACGCGCATGCTGCTCTTCCGGCCCGACGACAACACGGCCCCCGGCTGCCGCTGGTTCAAGCCGCGCGGCGGGAGCCCTGCAATGCACCATTTTCCGAGCCATTGCCAGGTGCAAGCACAAACTGCGATATCAGCTGACGAAGGCGGCTTGCTTCATTGGCAAGCGTGGCACTCGCCGCGCTGGTTTCTTCCACCATCGCCGCATTCTGTTGGGTCACTTGATCCATCTGGTTGACCGCCGTATTAACCTCGGCAAGACCAAGAGACTGTTCGCGGGCCGACGTGGCAATCGAATCCATATGATTGTTGATTGTCACAATGTAGGTCTCAATGGTCTTTAAGGCCTCGCCGGTTTCGCGCACGAGCCTGACCCCGCCCGCGACTTCGACACTGGAATTGCGGATCAGTTCCTTGATTTCCTTGGCAGCTTTGGCAGAACGCTGCGCCAGTTCGCGCACTTCCTGCGCGACCACGGCGAAACCCTTTCCAGCTTCCCCGGCACGTGCAGCTTCGACGCCGGCGTTTAGCGCCAGGAGATTGGTCTGGAAAGCGATTTCATCGATCACACCAATGATATTGGAAATCTGGCTGGCGGATTCTTCGATGCGGCCCATGGCATCGACGGCGTTCGCCACCACGGCGCCAGACTCTGCGGCGCTCGCGTTAGCCTGCATTGCCACGGTCCGCGCTTCGTCGGCGCGCTTTGACGAATTCGAAACGTTGACTGTGATCTGGTCAAGCGCGGCGGCTGTCTGCTCAAGCGACGCAGCCTGCGTTTCAGTGCGACGGGACAGATCGTCGGCGCCGGCGCTTATTTCTCGGCTGCCGTCATTAATCATGCCAGACGATTGGTCGACGGCAGAAAGGGTTTCACCAAGCTGTTTGATCGCCGCGTTCAAATCATGACGAAGCGCTTCAAAGTCGGGTGAGAAGGCTTCTGTCAGCAGGAACGAAAGGTCTCCCGCAGCCAGACGCTGCAGCCCGTTCGCAAGGCCTGATGTCGCCCGCCTCAGGCGTGCCTGAGCAGCGTCTTCAGCCTCTTGCACGACACGCAAGCGACCGGCCTCCGTCCGCTCGCGCTGCGCAACAGCTTCGGTTTCGAGGTGCTTGTTGGAAATTGCCGCCTGCCTGAACACTTCGACTGCACCGGCCATATTGCCGATCTCGTCATTTCGTCCGGCATAAGGGACTGTAGTGGCTGTGTCGCCAGCCGCAAGGTGGCCCATCGCCTGCTGCATGCGTTTGAGCGGTGTCGTCACACCGCCGACCACCAGCCAGATGGAAAACCCGACGACAACGAGCGAGACCGCCGCGATGGTGCTCATCCAAAAAACGATGTCGGATTTTAAACGGTTGGCGGCCTCGAATTCTTGCTGTGCCACTCGAAGTTGAAGGGAGACCAGATCGCTGATGGGCATGGCGAGAGGATCGATGGTCGGATAGAGCTGATCCTTGACGAAAGCGTCAAGCGACGTCTGATCCTTGCGCGACACGATATCAACCAATGTGTTAACTGCAGCTTGAGAGTTGGTGCGCAGAAGCTTGAAACCGTCTGCGAGTTTCTGCTCCTCATCCGTCATGGCCGATGCCGCATACGCCGACCAGGCACGATCGATCGAACTCAGCGCGCCGCGCAGAGCCTTTTCACCGTTCGCCCAGTCGACGGCGCCGCTTCTGATCTTGTGGGCCGTATCGACGATATTGACCGCATACATGTCGGCAACGATTTTCAGATGGGCCATGGGCTCGACCCGATCGATCACAATCGTACGGGTCCGCTCCGAGATGGAGCGGATCGCAAGAAATGCGGTGACGCTCGTTATTAGCAACAAAATCGCCAGCAGCGCTACATTTGAAATGAGCTTAAGCTTAATGGACATCTGTAACCCCATTTGACGGCAATGCCGTGAACGAGGCTAAAATTGGTATATTTAAATTACTAATTTATTACCTTATGAAATAAACGAACCCACTTTGGGACGACGAGCCACGAATTCTTTGCAAGCCTCAACCTGGGCGTTTTTCCGAGTGAACTGCGCATCTTAAGGCGGTAGAGGTTTGAAGCAAATTTCGTCATATGTTGGCAGCATGATCCCGCTGCCCCATGGTCGTGGCGACCAGATTAAGCACGGACAAAGACCGGATCCAAGGGATCATTCCAAGCCTGCTGTGCAGACGCGCGACATCTATATGCAATGCGGCTGAAGCGGCTGATCGATCTCGCACTCACTTCCTGGCCTGGGAAGCGTAGCACAAACGGGCGAATGTGAAGTGAAATTTTGCCTTCAATTTACATCACTACCGGGGGTGTATGCGTTTTACGGTCCGTAGTGCCTCGCGGTCATCGACAAGACAGCATCCATGAGGTGTCACTCCCGCCAATGTTCCGCCACCCACGACGTGGGGCGGATATAGTGGCGAAGATATTTGAAGGGGGTTTTTTTGCCGCGCCGTGCCTTGTCAAATATGCCGATAATATGATTGAGCGGGCTAGAGTTGCGCGAATTGGCGCTGAAGCGGCCTTCGATCGCGTCTTGCGGTAAAAGACCGCGGGGAAAAATGACGACCCTCGCGCCATGCGGCATACGCGGTGCAAGGAAATAGTTGAGGGGGAAGGGCCAGCGGCAATCCTGCCTGAAATGCAGCACCCATTGTCGCGGAAAAAATTTGACCCCACTCGGGGCGTTCAAAGTGACGAAACGCTGCTCAAAACGGTATTTGTCTGCAACCCCTTGCGGGTCGGCCCGGAATGTCTCCTGCAGGGAAACAAGGCTCCCTACCTTGAAACGGAAAAGCGACGTCTGACCAAGACGCCGGAACGGCGTGGTCTGGTTCCTTGCCATCACAACGTCATTCGCACCACCGCACTCGAAGAAATGATCGAGCGAGGAAACGATGACGAGATCTAGATCCAGAAACAGTACAGGCCCTTGGAGATTTCCGAGTTTCGGCCCCCACAACCGGGCTTTTGACCAGATTCCCAAGCTGTTCACCGGCATTTTGACAACATCTAGTTCCGGCAGATCCTGGCACAGGATGGAAGGATGCAATCCCTCGCGGTTGTCGGTGAAGCAAGTGAATGTAAATGGTGGAGTGATGTTCCGTGTGACCATGGCATACAGCCGGTTGATGAACAGCGCGCCATATTTTGCGCCCCAACTGATGCATATCACCTGCTTGACACCATGGCTGGCAGCCAAAATTTCTTTCATCATAAATTTGTCCTTTTGCAGTGGATCGGCACCCGTGCCGCGCCGGCCGGCACGTTTCATGAACGCTGGAGTTGCCCCATAAAAACCGGACAAAATCAGATTTCTGTTTGACGATTTAAGAATTCACGCGGGGATCGATATCCCAAAGCCTTGTGCGGGTGAAGCGTGTTGTAGTGTTCGAACCACAACGGCAGTTGGGCGATGACGGTTTCTGCGTCGGGAATGGGATTGACCGAGACGTGGTCGCGCTTGAATGTTTTGACGAAGGCTTCGGCCATTCCGTTGGACTGAGGGCTGCGAACCGGCGTTGTGCAAAGGCTCCATTCCGATGTCCATCAGCAGCGATTTCGTTTCCGTTGCAATGAAGCACGAGCCGTTGTCGGTCAGCCATTCAATCGGCTTTGGGAATTGTGTTGATGCGACCGAAGCGGTTCCCGACGGCGGTGATGACAAGGTCCTGAACGTCTTCGCTTTTGATCCCTTCAGTGGTGGCGACATGCGGCACCTGGCTCTGGCTCCGTCCACGGTATCGCTGAACAGCCAACTCTTTCTGCCAGTGGCAAAAATCCTGATATCACGCTCAAGCAAATTGTTGTCGATCGGCATCCTGCCGTCTTCGGTGTAGCGCGTCAGATACTTCCACTGGTTCAGGGTGTAGGACACGGCATAGGCAAGCTTGGTATCGGGCAAGACCTTCGGCGCTATGTTGTCGAGCCATGCCTTGAGAGCGTTGAGGATGGGATGCTATGTTGCTGGCGCAAACGGCCAATGCATTGATCTCGCATTTCGTCCTTGTCCGGCTTTTCGTTACACGCCTGGATTTCAATCCAGTAGAGCTGTTCGAAGAACTTCAACGCCTGCTCCGGCGGGCCGCCGCCTTTCTTCCTTGCCTTGAGCGCATCAACGAAGCGACGCCTGGAATGGGTCATGCATCCCAGATGGGTGGCTCCTTCCAGCGTGCGCCAGGCGGTGTAGCCAAAGCTCATCAATATGCCGCGGTAATCGCCGAGGAAGGCCTGCGGATAAATCTGGCCGCGTCCGGGCTGATAATCGAGAAGCACGATCGGTTCATTGCTTTCCTCGCCGCTCCGATACGCCCACATACACGATGCACTGGTGGCCTCCCTGTCCTTCTCCTGCAGGACCTGGACCGTCTTCTCGTCACCATGGATGAGCGGCTGTGATCGAAGCCGCAGCTTCAGGGTTTCATAGATGCGGGATAGATGCCTCTCGCTCGATCGGATCACACCCAATTCCCCAGAGCACCGCGGCTGACGGGTACGCCGGCGCGCTCGAAAGTCTGGGCCAGGCGAAGAGCGGCGTGCCGTCGACGTATTTATGGACCAGTGCAAATGCCAACGTCGAGCCGTGGCGATGCTGCCCGGCAAGGGCTGTGCGGGCATTGGCGCCAGAATGACAGGCGTGTTGATGCCGGTGCGGTCGCAATGGCGGCAGGCATACTTGAACCGCACATTCTGCTGGACCTTGGCCTTCACCTCAACATGGAGCTGCTCGGTGACCGCTTCGCCCATGCGATGCATCTGATGACGGCAACAAGGACAGGCCTTCTGGTCGTCGGCAAGGTCATATTCGACACGCTCGCGAGGCAGGTGTTCCGGCAGGGGTTTTCGGCCACCCTTCCTGCCTTCCGGCTCCTCGGTTGACGCAAAGCCTGTGTCTGGCAGGTCGACGAGATCGCCGTCGTTGTCAGTCTCATCTTCAACGGCAACCTGCTCAGCCTCATTGAAGAGACGATCCACGTGCTCATCGTCTCCTCCTTTGCTGTCCGGCGCTTAGAGGATGCGCTGGAACTGGCAGAGCATACTGAAATCTAAAAAAGCACGGCCCTGCGCGGGGCGGGGCCGTATCCTTTTGCTCGTAGGACGTCCTAGAGGCAATCGATTGAGCGGCTTTGCGCCTTCATGCCGGTCGTCCACACCACGCGCGCTTTGATTCCTGGAAGCAGTCAGTCTGCCATTCGAGCGGTCACGTCCGGAACGAGCGAATTGCGGTCATTCACGAGACGCTACGACAGCCGTGGGCGTCTCTGGTAAGCTACGTTCGGAGCTTAAGGGGAGGCATGCAAATGTCGAGGGACGTAGTCATCTCTGCCACGACGAGCCAGCACTATCGCGAGTTTGCAACGCTGATACGCGAGTATGTCGAGTGGTGTCGCAAACGGTATGCCGCAGATAGTTGGTTCGTTGACGCCGCGTTCAGCCATCAGTCACTTGAGCAGGAGTTGCAAGAGTTGTCGTCCTACTACGGTCCGCCGAGCGGCCGAGCGTTTCTCGCGCTCTCAGGAGACGAGGTGGTTGGGTGTATCGCCTACCGGGAGCTGTCCGACACTGTCTGTGAGATGAAGCGGCTTTTCGTTCGGAAGGGCGGTCAGGGGCGTGGCACAGGGCGACGCCTTTGCTTGGCATCGATCGATGCTGCGCGAAGCGACGGCTATACACTCATGCGACTCGACACAGCCAACTTGCTCACCGAGGCGATCGCTTTGTATAGGTCGGTCGGTTTCCGCGACTGTCCCGCCTACAACGATTATCCCGACGACCTCATGCCCTACATCGTCTTCATGGATATGCCGATCAGCAGCTAAGGCGGGCTAGAATTGAGCTCCGCTACTTTGGCAGAAGGGTGAATGTCCGCAGGCCCCCCGCCGCTTCAGGCCGGCAAGCCGGCAAGACGTAGACCAGCGCGTAGGCGCTCCACATCTTTCGGCTCGCGCAGATATGACACATCGACAAGCCAGTCGACGTATTCTGCTGGCCCTGCGACGGAATCACCGATCCACAGAGTGCGGACTGCCTGAACGAATAGGTCCCCACATTCCTTCGCCTCTTCGATCCTGCCTAGATGACCATAGGCCGCCGCCCGCCAAGCCATGTCTCGCGGATGCCTTATCGGGGAATCGAAGGTTCTCTGCTCGAGAAGCACAGAGGCCTCCCTGTACCGCCCGAGTTGGAACAGGATGTGCGAGAGATAATAATTATACCAACTTGGGTGACGCGGATTGATCCTCAAGGCAATTTGCGCGGCAGGCAACCCAAGTTCCGGTCTTCCCAAGGCCCCCTGCATCCATGCCCAGATGATCTGGATTATCGGATCGTTCGGGTTCATGGATCGAGCTAAATCCAGGTGACGTTCGGCTCGATCAAAATCCCGCCAGGTCAGACACATGAATCCAAGTGTGCAATGCACCTTCGGATCATTGGGATCGAGCACGAGCGCTTGCTCGGCAAAACGAAGTGCCTTTATCCTGTTCTCGTCCTTTTCCCGCGGCGCACCGATGCCAATATCGATCGCGCGATTAAGATAAGCATATGCGAGGCCTGTGTAAGCCCGCGCAAAAGTCGGGTCGATTTTGACCGCACGCTCGAACAGGGAAAGAACTCGATCCTGGCTTCCCGGCGTAAAGTCGTCGGAGAGGCGGTTAGCCTGGAGGAAGAGGTCATATGCGCGCATGTCCTCAGGCTGGCGTCGCCGCGCCAAAACCTCTCTATCGTCCCTGACACGCTGGGCCACCGTCGCAACGATGTTCTGCGAGATCTCCTCCTGAATGGCGAATACGTCCTCCATCGCTCGGTCGTAACGCTCGGCCCACAGATGTGTCCCGCTCGTTGACTCGATGAGCTGCGCCGTGACGCGCACCCGATCACCTAACCGACGAACGCTCCCTTCCAAGACATACTCCGCTCCGAGCGTGCGTCCGATTTTACGCAGGTCCATGCTCTGTCCGCGAAAGGCGAATGAGGAATTGCGGGCAATCACCGTGAGCTCTCTGAATCTTGAAAGTTCCGTGATGACGTCTTCGGTAATGCCATCGCTGAAATAAACCTGATCCGGATCAGCGCTCATGTTGTCAAACGGCAGAAC